>JACMPR010000379.1 GCA_014377385.1 Ferruginibacter sp.
ATTGATGTACAATTTTACATTTTCAATATCCTTTGCATTGGCACCGGTTATTATTTTTTCTATTTTAAAGGTTCCGGTAACTTTTCCGGAAGCGGCCGCCAGTTGCGGTGTTCGTATCATATAATAAGGCATCACTTCAAGATCAAGATTTTGATTGCCCTTCAGGTTTACGATCAATGTATCCGGGTCTCCTGCAGCATTTTGCTTCCAGATAAAAGGCCCTTGCCCGTTGGGAATAATCAGTTTGTATTGCCCGTCAAAAAGCAATGATGAATAAGATCCGTCCTGCGCAAATGTTTGTGTAATGGCGCCCACTTTTCCAAAACCGTCCTGGTATAACTGGTAAGGTACCTGGTTATTTTCAAGCTGTAATGCCTCGCCTTTGTAAACCACCTTGCCGCTTAAGATAGTAGTGGGCGGTTTGTAATTGTCTTTTTTACAAGAGAACAATGTTGCAGCAATTGCTACCGTTAGTATATAATTGAATTTAATAGCCATGATCTGATTATTTAAAATTGAAAACTATTGATTGGGTTGTTTAACGATTTTTGGATTGGCTGACCTTACATTGTCATCAATGAAAGAATAGTAATTGCCAAAAAGAAATTTGTTAGCCCCTGTAACTGCTGACGGTAACACAATACTGTATACCCATTTACCATTGTCGGGGCTGGCCGGATTGTAATATTTATATGGCCATAAACCGTAAGGCTGTGTATTCTTTTTTGTAGACGACCCAATGTTTGTTACCAGGTCAGCTTCTGTCATTTTAGTACCATCCCAAACAATGTGGGCCAGTCTCCATCTTTTAAGATCATATAAAATATGCCCTTCAAAAGCCAGCTCTACCCTGCGTTCGTGTACAATTCTATCGAATGTAATTTGTGCAGGCGTTAATGGTATTATTAATCCTGCCCTCGCCCTTACCTGGTTCATATAGTCTGCGGCAACTGCAGTTTGTCCCAGTTCAAAAGCAGCTTCAGCAGCGTTTAATAAAACTTCCGCGTAACGGTATTTCATAAAAGCAACCCCGCTTCCGGTACCCCTGGAGCCTGCACCCGGCGTAGGGTCCAGGTATTTACGTATGTAAAATCCTGACTGCGTTCTAAATTCATTTCCGTTATAAGGACCGTCTTTACCCAACACCTGAACTGCGGTTGATGTACCAGGCAAAGGCAGTAATTTACTTGCATCCTGGGTAGTAAAAATTGAACCATCCGCCAGTTTATAACCAGCCCAGATATCAAGGGCTTGTCCTTTAAAAGAACTGCCGGGCAAAATAACGGTACCTGCAAGTCTTGCATCACGACCAGCAAAAATATCTGTTTGACTGGAGTAATAGATTGGATTACCTAAACCGTTGGTTGCTGGGATGGGTGCAAAACTATTATCTAATTTTTCAAAAGCCTCTACAACGTTTAATGAAGGATTCAAACGGCCTGCATCACCATTACCAGATTCTTCACCTGATGAAAAGGGTTGGTTGTTCACTGTAAACCCATGTGTTTTTCCACTCTTGGGTTTGTAATCTTCCACCAAAATGGCTTCATTATTTGTAGCGTCCTCATCCAGGAACAGGCCTGCGAAATTTTCAGATAAATCAGGTTTGTTTTTGTACAAAGAATAAGGGCCTGCATTGCCCTTTATAATTTCCTGTGCGGCTGCCAAAGCAGTTGTGTGGTAAGCAGTTCCTTTACCTGAGCTGATACCCACCTCGCCACCAGGCAGGGTAACCAGCGATGTAGTGGAGCCGTATTTAGCGATAGAACCAGCATACAGTGCAGCCCTTGCTTCCATTGCCAATGCAGCCCCTTTTGTAGCTCTTGATTTATCGCCCGACTTCATAGGTAATGCATCTTTGATAGCTTCTGCTTCGCTGATTACAAAATCATAAATATCAGATTCTTTTGCTCTTGCCTGCTGAAGATAAGAAGGGTCACCATTGAAATCATATCGAAGTGGCGTAAGTATTAACGGAACACCACCCATTCTTTTTACCATTTCAAAATAAAAGTTAGCCCTTAAAAAACGGCCTTCTGCCAAAAATCTCGCTTTATCCGGTGCAGATAATGCGGAAGCTGCACTATCGCGTTGAATAAATAAATTCAATTCGCGAATGTAGGTATAGCTATCAAACCAATTTTAGCCCCACTCTCCATAGCCCCACCCTGTTCTTTGAACCAGGTAGTTGCTGCCCGTTTCTGAAGGATAACTTTCACTAAAATCTGCAAACGATCTCCAGCCTCCGTGAAAGTCTGAAAATTCGAGCTGGCGGCTGTAAAGATCAGCCAGAATAGACACTACCTGTGCCGGATCTGAAAAAGCCTGTTCGTTTGTAAGCAACGATGTTGAAGGCACGTTTAAAAAATCACTATCTTTTTTGCACCCCCCAAAACCAACCAGGCATGCTAAAAGTATAATTGCAATAATATTTTTCATTTGAACGATTTTTAAATTTTATAAAGAAATATGAAACCCTACATTAACGAATTTGTTTTGCGGAAACTGAAGCCCGTTGTCGTCCGTTACTTCCGGATCAACCCCGTAAGATTTCAGGTTATCAAAAGAGAAAAGATTATAGGCATTTACATAAAATCTGGCACCTTGTATTTTAATTTTATTAATCAGCTTAACCGGTATGGTGTAACCAAGTTCCATCGTTCTTGCACGCAGGTATTTAACACTGTGCAGCCAAAAAGTAGAATTCCAGGTATTTCCATCGGGTCCGCCATAATCACTGTGGCCGTGGCCGGGATTGATTCTGTTGGCGGGATATTTACCAGGTACCCACGCACTGTTAACATCAAACATATCTGCTCTATGCCACCTGTCTTCAAAAATTGAATTTAAGTTTCCGTTATTTTGAAAAGCCCATCTTGTTTCCCAGTTTTGAAACCAGGTGTAACCTGCACCACCGGAAAAGTCTGCATGAAAATCAAAGTTTTTGTAATTAAGCCCAAGAGAAAAACCAAAGTTTACATTGGGTTGTGTGCCATAACCAAAACCAATAGGCCGCTCATCGTACCCATCAATTTTACCATCGTTGTTTTGATCTTTATAAATCAGGTCGCCCGGAATTAAAGTGCGGTTACCTTTGCCATCAATATTTACCTTATAGCTATTTACTTCTTCCTGCGATGTAAACTGTCCAATAGTTTCATATCCCCAATCCATGTGGGCATACCTGTTAACACCTGAGTTCCGGTATTGATCCCATGAATTGAAAAAACGTGGTTTATAAAAGTCGAGTGTTTTTGTACGTGCATAGCTAAAATTACCACCGATGGTATAATTTAAGTCTCCTGCCTTACCTGTATAATTAATAGAAAATTCTCCACCAAAACTTGCATCACTGTTAAGATTTTCATCGGGGAGATTGTAACCCAATTCAACTGGAACAACCACATCTGATTTAGGGTAAAGCAAACCACTTCGTTTACGGTAGAAATAATCTACAGAGCCGCTTATTTTATTTTTTAATAAAACATAATCAAGCCCAACATCCGTAACCTTACTTTTTAACCACGAAATATTGGTAACTGGTACTCCTCTGTCTCTTGATCCAACAACAGCATTGTTATTAAATATTGATAAGCCATTGTTATAATTGTATCCTTCAAGATATTTAAATTCATCAACAATAGGCCTGTTTGGATCGTTCGGATTTCTGTCATCTCCTAACACACCATACGAACCTCTGAATTTGATATCGTTCACAAACGTTTGGTTGCCCAGCAATCTTTTCATAAATGCCTCTTCTGTTATTCTCCATCCTGCTGAAATGCCGGGGAAATAACCTACCCTTTTGTCAGGGGCAAACAAATAGGATGCATCCCTTCTTGCAGATGCCTCCAGGAAATAGCGGTTCGCAAAACTGTAGGTTATGCGGCCAATATAACCCACCCTTGCCTGGAAGGCATCTTCATCATTGTAAGTATCTGCCGTAGGAAAATAAATCAATGGCAATGCATTGGTAGTAGGTGAGGCATGCAGCCAGTTTCTCAGATAATGTCTTTTGATTCGTTCCGCTACAACCGTTGCCCCTATTGTATGATTGCCAAATTTGTTG
>JACMPR010000380.1 GCA_014377385.1 Ferruginibacter sp.
TAAAATGCGGCAAGACAGGATTGGTTTTTTGGATGATTTCGGAAAAACATTTTTCGGCGAAACTATGTTTCACAAACCATTAAGTTTTCAATTGATGGACTATTTCCGTATGATATGTTCAATGGCATCACCAAGGGCAACAACGGAATGTGCAAAAGCATTCAGCAGTACCGATTTTAGAGAAGAGATGAAAACGGTAATCGTTCCTACCTTAATTATACATGGCGATGATGATAAAACAGTTCCGTTTGAAATTACAGGTAAGCTTGCAGCTAGTGCAATACCTGGCAGTAAATTAATTGTTTACGAAGGTTCGCCGCATGGTCTTTTCTACACAGAAAAACATCGCTTAAATGATGATATACTTGATTTTATAGAAGGCGGTCCTATAGGCAAAAGCCATTAGCCTAAGCCAACGTTAATCAAAAAATTTTGCTTACCAAAGACGATGAGCTTGTGTAATGCCTTTTATCATTTTTTAAGTTTTTAAGGTAAACCAATGAAATACTATTTTATACTGTCATTACTGGTTTTTTTATTGCCTTGCTGCAATACCAAAAAAATTAATAAAGATTCTTATGGCGGTTCTGCAACCACTGCCGGTTATACCGTAGCTGGTTTGCCTGCTCCGTTTGCTACCGGGTCAGCCAAAAACTTCAGCGAAGTAATTTCATGGAAAAATCAGGAGATGCCCATTGCACCTACAGGTTTTATAGTTAATCAATTTGCCAATGGTTTACAACATCCAAGGTGGATTTATGTGGCCGATAACGGCGATATTTTTGTGGCCGAATCCAACACTATCCTAAAAGGAATATTAAAATTAGGCGCTGCTGTTTCCCGAAAAATAAAAACCCAGCATATAGGCGAAAGTATCAACAGAATAACGATGTACCGGGATACCGATAAAAATGGAATTCCGGAAAAAAGTTATGTTTTTGCACTTTGCCTCAATCAGCCATTTGGCATGTTGATAATGGGCAATTATTTTTATGTTGGCAATACAGATGCGCTAGTTAAATACGATTACAACACCGGAGATACTTTGCTCCGGCAATCGACAGGTAAAAGAATAGTGGAATTGCCCGCAGGAGAATATAACCGTCACTGGACAAGAAATATCATCACCAATGCGGCAAAAGATAAAATTTATATTGGCGTAGGTTCCGGTACCAATGTTGCAGAAAAGGGGCTTGAAAATGAAGTGAGAAGAGCATGCATCCTGGAAGTAAATACCGATGGAAGCGGCGAACGCATGTATGCATCCGGACTGCGAAATCCTGTAGGGATGGACTGGGCACCCGGTACACAAACTTTGTGGGCAGCGGTAAACGAAAGAGACGAACTGGGCGATGAGCTGGTGCCTGATTACCTAACAGGTGTACAACCCGGTGGATTTTATGGCTGGCCATTCTTTTATTTCGGGCAACATACTGACCCCCGGATGGCAGGCCAGCAAAGTCCGGTGCCAATAGAAAAAGTAATTGTGCCGGATGTACAGTTGGGATCGCATACGGCCTCTTTAGGTTTGCTGTTTTACAGGCAGCGTTCCTTTCCGGCAAAATACCATAACGGTGCATTTATTACCCAACATGGTTCCTGGAACCGATCGGTACTGTCGGGTTACAAAGTTGTTTTTATCCCTTTTAGCAATGGCAAACCCTCTGGTGTTCCAGAAGATTTTTTAACAGGGTTTGTGGCAGATATTGCAGCCAGTAAAGTTCACGGCCGGCCGGTTGGTATAGCAGTTCTAGCAGACGGGTCAATGTTAATATCGGATGATGTAAGTAACACAATCTGGCGGATAACAGCCCAAAAGTAATTGTGCTGTACGGCACTTTATTAAATCAGGGTTTAAACCAATTTAACAAATATCTGTTGTTGTTAATCGGTAAGGCGTTTTGGTCGATAGTAAGTTTTACTGTTGATAGTGGTTTGAATGAATTTCGTAGTGGGACAAAATAGCGAGGAGTGCTCACCCCATAAAAAAGATTTTAATTGTCAATATCAAACTATTAAAATTTTCAAATCAATTAAAGTATTGATTTGAAAGGCTTTTAGTAATTGATTTTTTGTGGTAAGGATTTTCTTATCACAATGAATCTGGGAGAGATAAAAGTTTAAAATTTTATACATTCAAAAAAATGACAAATAAAATAAAAGTATTACAGTCAATGATATCAGAAATGGCAATTCTTGCAGCTGCAATAATTGTGTTGCTGGTATTTACTTTAACGATTTAGTTTCAAAAACCGTTTCCAACAGCAAAATCCTATTAAGTCCGGATGTAGAAAGGCAAAGTTTATTATTCCGGAAAATCTTCACTTCATGATTTTTTCTCTGATTATTTCTTGCGAAGCCAACAAACATTTTACCAGGTGTAAAAAATTGATGTGTGCCTATTCTCTTACCTGCTCCAATATTTAAAAGACGGCTAACCAATTAGCCATCTCAATATTTTGTTTCAAGAATTGTAATTTATTCAACCTCATAACTGCATAAACAGCCGTACAACTATTTTACCTGATAATATCTTTTTGCCATATGTAACCTCTTTGCCAGCACAAGCTTTTACCTGAACTTGTATATAGGCTGACACATGATTGTCAATCCAATAAAAGCCTGTACATTTGCGCCGCTAAAGGCTTCAGCAGTGATTTAATAACGGCGCTGTACTACTTAGCATACTATGAGAGATTTTGCATCATATCGCCCCTCATCCCCCTTGCTAGTGGGGAGTTTTGCGGGAATGTTGCTACCATCGCTGGTTGCAATTGTTCAATAAAGATATACCGTAAAAGAGTGCGACGCTAATGAAGCTTAACAGAGATTCCGCTGCATGGCCAAAAAATTAACAATAAAACTTTTTCAATAACAATTAACCTTATAAAACCTTTGGGGCATAAGGAAACAAAAATTTAAACAAAACAAATGTCAGATTTACGTTATCAACGCAACTTTGGAATTGCCGCTCATATTGATGCCGGTAAAACCACTACCACCGAACGTATATTGTATTATACCGGTGTAAATCATAA
>JACMPR010000381.1 GCA_014377385.1 Ferruginibacter sp.
GCCATCGTTATCGGATTTATAGGTTGGGCCATTTACTACGCCATAATATCAATGAACATGAGTTTGTAACCTTTAGTTAACGGTTACACCAAAAAAAATGATTGTTAAGTGCTGATGAAGTGCGGAGACAGATCCAACGTAAAGCCGTTGTTCAACCAAATCTACCTGAGGCTTTTGTATAAATGCGCTACGTCTTTTTTATTACACAACTCAGTACCGGTATTCATGGTAGCTGCAGTACCGCAGGCAACGCCGTATTTGGCTGCCTCAAGGATATTTTTTCCCTGTGATAAAAAATAAACAATACCGGCAACCATACTATCCCCTGCACCCACTGTACTTTTCCTGATCACAGGCGGCGGTGTTATTAGTTCAGCGACGTCCTTCGTAACAAGCATTGCACCGGCTTTACCCATGGATACAATCATCACTTCACATTTTCCGCGGGCAATAATTTCTTTTGCGGTTGCGATAATTTCATGCTGCAACAATTCAACTTTGCCTGACAACATACACAATTCTCCTAAGTTGGGTTTAAGCAAATAAACGCCTTCTTCTACCGCCTCTGTTAAGGCTTCGCCGGAAGTGTCAACAATAAACTTCGCTTTTTTAGTTTTTGAGATTTTTGCCAGAAGTGCGTAAATATTATTTGGAACACCGGGCGGTAAACTGCCACTGGCAATGATGAAGGAAATGTCATCAATCTCCATTACTGCATGGAGACAGTCTTTCCATTCATCAACTGTTAACGGAGTGCCGGGCATACCAAAGCGATATTGGCAATTTTCAGCTTCATCCATAATAATTATATTTTCCCGCGTTTCGTTTTGGGTTTCAATAATTACGGAATGTATATTTTCCTGTTCCAGCAAATGGTTAAAATATTTTCCGGTATAGCCTCCCGAGGGAAAAATTGCAGTAGCTTCCCCACCAAGCTTTTTAATAGCCCTCGCTACATTGATGCCACCCCCACCAGGCTCTAATTTTGGAGCCATGCATTGCAATTTTTTATCGGGGAGCAGTTTTTTAATTGAAGTGCTTTTATCAATACAAGGACTGAAAGTGATGGTAACTATCATTGCGATACTATAGGGATGCATTCATAACAGGCTGTTCTATGCTATTTTCAAAAACAGAAATTTTAGTGAGCTCATTTTTGGATGGCGTGTTACTTTGAATGCAGTCAATATTATAAAAAGTTGTGTCAGCGATGTTTGTCAGTGCCTGTTCTGTTGCAAATGCCTGGTGCGGAGTTACCAATACATTTTGCATAGCGAGTAATTTTTTGATGAGTACATCTTTCATATCTTTTCCAGTGAGGTCGTAAAAGAAAATACCTCTTTCATTTTCATACACATCCGCTCCATAAGCTCCAATAACGCCCTTCTCCAGGCCTTCAATTACATCTGCAGTATTTACACATCCGCCCCGCCCCGTATTGATGAGCATTATCCCCGGTTTCATCAGGGCAATCATTTGTTTATTTATCAGGTATTTTGTTTCAGGCGTAAAAGAAGTGTGAATGCTGATAATATCGGCAGTACTACACAGGGTTTCTTTGTCGGTATAAGTAACGCCGTATTCTTTTTTAAGGAAATCGTTTTCAATCAGGTCGCAGCCAATTATCTTGCAACCAAAGCCATGCATTATTTTTACCAAAACGCTGCCAATGATACCTACGCCAATAATACCAATGGTTTTGCCGTGCAAATCGTATCCTATCAGTTTGTCAGTTGTAAAATTTTGCTGGTGAACCTGTTTGTCGGCAAGTACAATTTTTCTATTTAATGCAAGTATCATTGCTACGGCGTGCTCGGCAATTGCATAGGGTGAGTATGCTGGTACATTCGTAACCCTAATGCCATATTTGTTTGCCTTTTCTATATCGATATTATCATGGCCCGCAGCACGGGTAGTAATAAATCTTACGCCTGCTTCATGCAGGATATCCATTACTTCTGAAGATGCATCGTCCCCCGTGAATACACTGATGATATCAAAACCTGTTGCCAGGTGGGCAGTTTCTGCAGATAATGATTTTTTTATACATACTATTTCAGCATTTTTTGTATTCGCCATTTCCAAATATGGCTGTTCGTAGGCTTTGGTGCTGTAAAAAAGTGTTTTCATAATACTGTTTTAATCTTATTTAATTCGTTCTATTTTAATTCCGTTGCTTCATTAATAAACAGCCTGCATGTTATTTAATCACCAAATAAAATAAACGGGGGACTCTAATGTGTCATTCAATTTTAGGACCGAAAAATGATGAGATCTCCAAATCTAACGGTTGTAGCGGAAGTAAGCAAGCTATATGATGTGCCTTTCAATATTGTTTAGCTATTGTTTGCCTTAATAGTTATAAAACACCCGAATCAGTATTTCACTTCCGGCGATACAGATTATAACAATTGGCGTACGTTATTATCCAAAATCGCATGTCGTAGTCTTAAAAAAGGCGTGAATCTTTTCATCGAATTAAATAATCGGGGCGCTCGAATAGCATAAATTTTCTGTTCATCCCATCAGTCTAAAATCTTTTCCATTTGCATACTCCGTGATCCCTTGATCAACAGCATTGAGTCATTGAATTCTTGTTGAGCGTACCATTCTTTTGCATCTGCAACATTATTAAAATGAACTATGTTTTTGGGGAGGTCTTTAAAATCATTCCCTACCAATACAATATGCTGCCAGTTGTGTTGCTGTATCAGTTCCACTAGTTTTTTGTGTTCTTCCAGGCTTTCTGCACCCAATTCCATCATGCCGCCCAATATCAGGATTTTTTTCGCTCCGCTCATGACTGCGAAATTTTCAACGGCAACTTTCATACTGGAAGGATTGGCATTGTAAGCATCTAATATTATTTTATTGCTCCCTTTTTCTATCAACTGCGAGCGGCTGTTGGAAGGAGTATAGTTTTGTAAAGCGGATCTTATTTGGTCCTCCCCAATACTAAATGTTTTCCCCACTGCTACGGCAGCTAATACATTGGGCAGGTTATAACCGCCAACAAGCTGCGTTTTTATTTCTTTTATGGCTGCACCTTTTGATATAACGACCTCTAAAAAACCAGTTTGATTTTTTATCTGTCCGGCGAACGCCACCTCATCGTTAGAAGTCCCATATTTTATCAGGTGTGGAATGCCGGCACTCATCTCCCGGAGGTAATCATAATCCCAGAGAACGAAAGCACAACCGTTGTGTTTTCTTAAATGATCATACAATTCACCCTTTCCTTTTTTAATATTCGCTTCGCCGCCGAAACCCTCCAGGTGTGCTTTGCCACAGTTGGTTATCAATCCATGTGTGGGCAGGGTATAGGTGCAGTAGCCTTCAATTTCCCGGAGGTGATTGGCCCCCATCTCTATTACAGCAAAGGCAGCATCTTTTTTTATTTTTAAAATCGTTAGGGGTACACCAATATGATTGTTTAAATTCCCGCTTGTGGTATATGTTTTATAGGTTGAAGATAAAACTGCATGGATCAATTCTTTCGTTGTGGTTTTACCGTTACTGCCTGTTATCGCAATGAAAGGGATGGTAAATTGTTCCCGGTGTTTCTTTGCAAGCTGCTGCAGCGTTTGAAGGCTGTCGTTTACCCGTATGATCTTTTCATTTACATGCCCGGTAGCTTCATCCACAATACAAAAAGAAGCGCCTGCATCCAAAGCCGCCTGTGCATAATGATTGCCATTAAAATTCACACCCTTCAAAGCAAAAAAAAGATCTCCTCGTTTTATTTTTCGTGTATCCGTTTCAACAGAAGGATGTTGCAGGTATAATTCGTATAATTCAGTGATGTCCATAAAACAAAAGTAAGAAGATGTGGATTGAATTATATCATTGCAGGAACATTTCAAAATCCCGGTCTTTATTGTTCTTTTGCCGGCCGGCATGATAGGAGAGACACCGAATCAAAACGTTTAAATGAGC
>JACMPR010000382.1 GCA_014377385.1 Ferruginibacter sp.
TAACTACCCTTACACGCAGCCAGGTTGATGTACGATAGCGCCGGTAATTACGTCATTGCGATAAAAGCGCAATAATGCTCTTGCGCAGGCTTTTTTTTCGCCGCATCTTTGTATCAGAAGTTGATTGATAGACATTAAATAAATATCAATCATTTATCCAAAGATCCAGTAAAAACCAAGACGTTCCAATATCCATCAAAAAACCGAATCCAATATCAGTCAACTTCTAATTTTTTTAAAACAAGTTCTTTTCAATATCGAATTATCCTTCTGAAAACCAAGATCCAAATCCAATCCTGCTTATGCCTTAAAAAGCGATGATAGCAAAATCAAACAGATCCTTTATCCTGACGAAAACCAAATTAACAATCCAATGTCCGCCTAAGCTGCCAATACAGTGAAAAAGCAAAACCGAACATGAATCCTAAATCCTAAGAAGACCAAAAAAACCAATGTCCAGCCTATGCTTCTAACCAAAGCGATGATGGCGAAAAACCACGAAACTCTGAACCCAGGACGAAATTATTTTACTATATAGCCAACGCTAGAAGTAAATTCAATCCTGAAAAACCGGCACATGAAGTTGGTTCAAAACATTCAGCTCCTGTAGAAATACGGGAGCTTTTTTTTATGAAACAAACAACAAAGAAACCGCTGAAATGAAACCCGTTTTGACTGTTAACAGATTGTTTGATCGAAACAATTTTTATGTATCAGCCACATCATTTGTTTTCGTTAACCAATCTTCTTCTCCACCTTTTACCACAAAAGTACCCGACATGCTGTCGTGCCATCCCCGACCGTTTCTTGAAAAAAAACTAAATGGCTCAAAAGGGATGTAGCGACAGAAGGTTCTGCCGATCACCTGGGCAAAACGAGGTTTCGTGCCTGTATCATCCACAATCATAGTATTTGTAATACATTTTCCAATACTGGTGTTAAATATGCCTTCTAATATGAGGTAATAATAGAACGTAAATAAAAATTCTATCAAAAGAAAAGTGCCGGTGCCGGAATTTTTCAGCAAGCTTTTAAATAGCTGCCGCAAAACATAACTATCAATTATATTACTATATAGTACATAAATAATAATCAAGAGGTCTGCCAGGCGGTTTACAAACCTCAAAGAAACAGGTGCAGGACTAAACTCTGCTATTGCGGTGTCGCCAATATCGTGGTAAGTGAACGCAGGTATTTGCCGTTTTTCCAACAACCAAAGGCCAACAACGGAACAAACTATCAGCAAAATATTGGTGAGCACCATGGTAATAAAATTCCAGTCCCTGAGCAAATTGCTTCCATCGCTGGAAGCATTGTCCATTAAAAATTGTATCCGAATTAAAAAAAACGGAAAAAGAAAAATATTGTAGCACATGAATATTTTAAGCAGGCGGCTTTTTTGAAATTTTGTAGCTGCAAAAACAGCAAGCCCTCCGATTCCGATGAAAGTGGGAAATATATCAGCCAGGAACCTCCGGTTTAATAAGAGGCCAAATTTTACTGATCCCACGAAGAAGCCGTATCGAAAGAGGCTGTATAAAAAGATCAAACCCATAACAACTGTAATGCGGGTATATATTTTCATATAATAGTGCAGCATAAAATATAATTATTTTTGAATGATTGTCGATTTGAAAACTTTGTCAAGTTGCGGCAGCCCTTATCAAATGTGAATTTTTAAGAGAGCCAGTCTGTAACACTGGTTTTTACGAAGCTACCAATGGAGCTAATTTCCAAAGCCCACATAAAAAAATGGGAGCAGCCTAAGCTGCTCCCATTACCGGTATTTTGTCATTCATAATCGAACAAAAAATAAAACTATTTTTTTGGCATTAACACTGCATCAATCACGTGCACTACTCCATTGGTTCCAACAAGGTCAGCGGCAGTCACATTGGCGCCATTGATCATTACCTTACCGCCTTTAATGGACACAGTCAATTCTTCACCCTGTAAAGTTTTTAACTTTTGACCGTCTTTAAGATCTGCTGCTTTCACCGCACCTGCAACAACGTGGTAGGTTAAAATTTTTGTAAGTGCTGCCTTGCTTTCTGGCTTTAACAGCCCATCAACCGTTCCTGCCGGTAAAGCCGAAAAAGCAGCATTAGTCGGAGCAAATACGGTAAACGGACCGGCACCTTTCAAAGTTTCCACCAGGCCGGCGGCAGTTAGCGCTGAAACAAGTGTAGTGTGATCAGGCGATCCGATTGCCACATCTACAATGCTTTTGGGAGCCGGAGCAGGTGTAACCGGCTCTTCTTTTACAACCTCAGGCATTACTTCTGCTTCCTTTTTTTTCCCTTCACCGCAGGAAATAAATGTGAATGAACTGATAGCCATGGCTACAAAAATGGATAAAATGTTTTTTTTCATGTTTGGTTTTTTCTTTCCATAACAACGATTTTGCTTAAATGTTTAAATAATTTAAAATAAATAAAACGGTAAAAATGTTTGGACTATCCTCTCAATACAAATTTTTTATTCAATAATTTTCCCATTTTTTGTGCAACCATTTACCCGTAAGCTCCCAATATGAAAAGAGCCAACTACATATTCATTTGTAAGAGTTGCACTATTAACCAGACCATACTAATGATTTTGACTGGCATAATGATTGATGATTTTGGCATTTAATACCTTTTAAAAGCTTCCATTTTGAAAATTTTGATTGTTGACGATTCGCCGGATTTGCTAAATATTCTACACTGGTCTTTGAAAAGATGCGGTTATTCCTGCGAAACCGCCTATTACCGCGAAGGCTTAATTAGGAATATATCTACAACTGTTCCTGCCCTTATCTTAATGGATGTTAACCTGGACGCAGATGATGGAAGACAACTTTGCCTGGAGCTTAAACAAAACCCTGCTACTAAAACAATTCCCGTAATACTATGTTCTGCCAGACACGAATTACTGCAAAATTTTAAATCGTTTCTTGCTGATGATTATATAGAAAAGCCATTTGAAATGAAGTTGCTGGTGAGTAAAATTGAAAAATTATTGAAGTTAAGCACACATAAATTAACGTCTTAGTGGAAGCTCCTTTATAAGTTACACTGAGCCTGACTGCCTCCGGGATTTTTCTCAGTAAGTTCTCCGATGCGTAAGGGCCGGCTGGCAGGAATAAATAAAAAAAAATAATATTCATCATGCAATATTGCCTGATATTTTATTAGTAATCAAAACCCCTATTTCAAAATATTTAACAAGGAATAAGAAAATAAAATTTGGCAAAATCATTTTGTGGATTTTACTTTGCAAAAATGAAACGGATAATCAACATACATCAACCTCATCAAATTTATTCAAGGGGTAAGCTGTTTTAATTTGTAAGTAATTAATATATTTTAAAAAGGGTTTACTGAAAAGTGAGCCTTTTTTTATTGCGTTAATGTTAAAGGATAAACTATGTTAAAGATTGCGATTCAAAAATCAGGAAGGTTGTATGAAGATTCCATTAAACTTTTAAAGGAATGTGGCATACAGCTTAGTAATGGTAATAAGCAGCTAAAAACTATTGCGGACAATTTCCCGCTGGAAATTTACTTTTTGCGGGACGATGATATTCCTCAGTACGTTTTTGACGGCGTGGCGGATATTGGCATTGCAGGTGAAAATGTTTTGCTGGAAAAAGCAAAAGACCTGGAGTTGGACTATCGTCTGGGCTTTGGTAAGTGCCGCCTTAGTATTGCGGTTCCAAAGACGACGGCCTATTTCACGGCAAATGACCTGCAGGGATTAAAAATCGCTACGAGCTACCCAGTTCTTCTTCAACAATATTTAAGTGAGAAAAATATCAATGCAGAAATACATGAAATCAGCGGATCAGTAGAAATAGCCCCGGGGATCGGCCTCGCGGATGCGATTTGCGATCTCGTAAGTAGCGGCAGTACGCTGTTTACAAACGGTTTAAAAGAGGTGGAAGTCATCTTGCGATCAGAAGCAATACTTGCAGTTAATAAAGACCTTTCAGCCGAAAAGAAAATATTACTGGAAAAATTATTATTGCGAATCAATGCAGTTAAACAGGCAAAAAATAATAAGTACATCATGATGAATGCTCCCAATGGCCAGTTGAAAAATATTGTTGCCTTATTACCGGGTATGAAGAGTCCAACGGTGGTGCCACTCTCTTCGGAAGGCTGGAGCAGCGTGCAAACAGTAGTGAATGAAAATGACTTTTGGGATGTTATTGAAAAATTAAAACAATTCGAAGCCCAGGGCATTTTGGTTATGCCCATTGAAAAGATGATCATTTAAAAAAATACTCTTTTGTAATTTAAGTGCCGAAAAAGCCTGCACTGGCAGAAATATCGAAAAAACATTTCCTGATATGAACAAGATTTATATAAACCCTGAACAGAAAGAGTGGCAAATCCTTTTGCAAAGACCTGTTTTAGATCACACAGCGCTGAAGGCAACGGTGTCGGCTATACTCAGTGACGTGCAACTGCGAGGCGACGCAGCAGTATTGGCATATACAAAACAATTCGACGGTACGGAGCTTAATAACCTTGTAGTAACGAAAGCAGAAATAGCTGCTGCCCCTGATCTTGTTGATGTGGATTTAAGGAAAGCAATTGAGCTGGCTAAAACTAACATCACCAAATTTCATACTGCTCAAAAAGAATCGATCATCAAAATAGAAACAACCCGCGGTGTGGTATGTTATCGGAAATCGGTGGCGATCGAAAAAGTGGGCCTGTACATTCCGGGGGGCACTGCACCTTTATTTTCAACGCTCCTTATGCTTGGCATTCCGGCAGTGCTGGCAGGTTGCAAAGAAATTACAGTATGTACGGCACCTGATAAAAATGGCAACGTACCACCAATTATTTTATTTGTTGCAAACCTGATTGGAATAGATAAAGTTTATAAAGCCAGTGGCGTTCAGGCCATCGCTGCCATGGCGTTTGGAACCGAAACAATCCCGGCAACGTATAAAATATTTGGTCCGGGGAATCAGTATGTGACCTGCGCCAAACAAATGGTGAATGCTATGGGTATCGCAATCGATATGCCTGCCGGTCCGAGCGAACTGGCGATATATGCAGATGAGTCCTGCAACCCCGGGTTTGTTGCAGCTGATTTGCTTAGCCAGGCAGAACATGGTTTGGATAGCCAGGTAGTTTTGGTTACCACCCAGGCCTCAATAGCTGAAAAAGTGCAGCAGGAAATTGAAAAGCAATCTGCGGATCTACCAAGAAAAGAAATTGTTATTGCATCGCTGACGAATAGCCGAATGATCGTCATGGAAAACCCCAACGACGCATTCACTCTCTTAAATGAATATGCACCGGAACACCTAATTATCGCATCTGATAATGCAGAATCTTTAGCAGAGCTGGTTATAAATGCCGGCAGCGTTTTTCTTGGTCACTATTCTCCTGAAAGTGCTGGTGATTATGCTTCCGGAACCAATCATACCTTGCCAACCAACGGGTTTGCAAAAGTGTATAGCGGTGTGTCAATGGATAGTTTCGTTAAAAAAATAACCTTTCAGCAATTGACAAAGCAGGGAATACAGGAAATAGGACACGCTGTTGAATTGATGGCGGCGGCCGAGGGGTTGGAAGCACACAAAAAAGCTGTAACGCTAAGGTTGAATGAAAATCAGTAACACTGGTTTTTAGAAACCGAAAAACGTAAATCCAAGGATTACTATAAACAGGTAACAATGAACTTCAACTTACCCGCACTGGTGCGAAATAATATAAAGAAAATGCAGCCTTATTCTTCGGCAAGGCACGAGTTTTCCGGCAACGCATCTATATTTTTAGATGCCAATGAAAACGCATATGGCTCCCCTGTTGATAAGAGCGCAGGAGAAAAAACGGCAATGTATAACCGCTATCCGGATCCGCTGCAATGGCAGTTAAAATTTCAGCTCGCCGGTATAAAGGGAGTACCGGCAGAAAATATTTGCCTAGGTAACGGCAGCGATGAGCTGATTGATCTTGCCATCAGAATTTTTTGTAATCCCGGAGTGGATAATGTAATTGTTTGTCCACCTACTTATGGCATGTATGCAGTGAATGCTGCCATCAATGATGTTGAAACGAGGAAAATATTTCTCACAAATGACTTTCAGCTTGATATTGCAGGAATTCTGAATGCAACAGATGACAGGAGCAAACTGCTATTTATCTGCTCGCCCAACAATCCTACAGGTAACAATATGAACAGGAATGATGTGGAATTTTTAATGAATAATTTCCCCGGAATTGTAATGATCGATGAAGCGTACATCAACTATTCAAATCAAAAAACCTTTACACAGGAACTTAGCTCCTACCCTAATTTAATTGTGATGCAAACTTTATCCAAAGCCTGGGGTCTAGCAGGGTTAAGGCTTGGTATGTGCTTTGCATCCCTGGACATTATCGACTTGTTCAACAAGATAAAGCAGCCGTACAATATCAGTGAAGCATCCCAGGCAATAGCTTTGAAGGCTTTACAAAACAGTGCACAGGTAAATGGTTGGATCAGAGAAGTTGTAGACCAAAAGAAAATATTGAGAACAGGATTTAATTCTCTTCCATTTATTATAAATGTTTTTCCTTCGGATGCCAATTTTATCTTAATAAAAGTAAGGGATGGAAATGATCTGTATCGGTATCTTGCCCAAAAAGAAATTGTGGTACGCAACCGTACCAACGAACCCGGTTGTGAAAATTGCCTGCGCATCAGCATCGGAAGACCAGAAGAAAACGAAAAATTATTAGCAGTTTTGAAAAATTATAAAACTTGAGAAAAATATTATTTATCGACAGGGACGGTACATTAATTAAGGAAGCACCACCTACTTACCAGTTGGATGAAGTTAACAAGCTGGAATTTTACCCCGATATGTTTTTTTATTTGCGCAGGATAGCAACTGAATCGGGATTTGACCTTGTGATGGTAACTAACCAGGATGGTTTAGGCACTGCAGCATTCCCGGAAGAGAGTTTCTGGCCGCTGCAGAATCTCCTGATGACAAGCCTGGAAAATGAGGGTATTCGTTTCAGTGAAGTATGCATTGACCGCAGCCTGCCCTCAGATAATGCGGAGACCCGAAAACCAGGAACCGGAATGCTGAAAAAATACATCAACAA
>JACMPR010000033.1 GCA_014377385.1 Ferruginibacter sp.
AGGATAGCTGGCGGCAACGGTGTTGTGTATAATGAGGCAGCCTTTCGCCCCCTGTCTTGCTGCTTCTGCATATTTGTATGGCCACCTGCCGTACCATGTCATGGCTTTTCCTTTAAACAAGCTGCTGTCACCTGCATTGAACCCGGGCTCATTTACCAACACCAATACAATTTTTCCTCTTACATCGATTCCCGCATAATCGTTCCAGTTATACTCAGGCGCAACCACACCATAACCGGCAAATACCACTTCATCTTTATTAAATGAAAGTACCGTGTCAGTCCTGTCAGACCAAACCACGTAATCCGCTGGCCCATTCAATTTAAAATCTCCTGTCGCAGCACTAACCTCCATTACAGGAGCGGCAGTAGTAGTAATTTTAACCATTGGTACTTCCTGGAAAAAACTATTGCCATTGCCAGGTTCCAAACCCAACGCTGTAAATTGATCTTTAATGTATTCAATCGTCTTTGTTTCGCCACTTGAAAATGGTTTCCGGCCCATAAAATCATCACCGGAGATAATGGCGATATGTTTTGCAAGACTATCACTGCTAAAAGCATCGATGCCCTCTAAAAAAGCCGATGATTTTTGCTGATCACGACAAGCCCAAAGAACACAAAGCATCGTTCCGAAAGAAAAAAAGGATATTATTCTCAGCATAAAATATTTCATATTTTTAGTAATCTATACAAAAAAGAGATCTAAAAAGCGTGAGCTGGAAAATAATGTTTAAAACAATATTTCCGGCTCACGCTCTACACTGATTTTAATAACCTTATTTCTTTTCCAGTAACTTGAAAAATTGATCAAGCTGTGGCAAAATAACAATCCTTGTTCTACGATTCGCAGCCTTCCCTTCCGCCGTGTTGTTATCTGCAACCGGTCTGTATTCACCTCTCCCGGCCGCCGCCATATTTGCAGGATTAATGTTGTATTGTGTTTGCAATATTTTGACGATGGTGGTTGCTCTTTTTACGCTCAAATCCCAGTTATCAACCAGGGCGCTACTTCCTTTGTACGGCACATTGTCCGTATGGCCCTCTACCATAAATTCAATATCAGGTTGGTTTTTCAACACCAACGCTACCTTTCCCAGAACTTCTTTGGCCCTTTCAGTGACATCGTAACTGCCACTTTTAAATAAAAGCTTGTCGGAAATATCAATATAAACTACACCCTTATCTACCTTAATATTAATATCCTTGTCGTCAAGGTTACCGATAGCACCTTTTAAATTCGTAACCAGGGCGAGGTTTAATGAATCTTTTCTATTGATGGCTGATTGCAGGCTTTGGATATAAGAGTCCTTTGCCCCAATATTATCCAGCGATTTTTTAATACTTTCGGCCTGTGAAGAACTGATTACCGAAAGGTTCTCAAGTTGTTTCAATGCGGTGGTATTGTTCTGATTCAGGTAATCCACCTGCTTTTTTAAAATGGCGATTTCAGTTTCAAGTTCAGACTTACGGCGGCTATTCTCTGCCGTTAAATCATTACAATTCTTTAATTCTTGCTGCAGCCTTATATGTTCCGTCTGCAATTGAACATACCTGACCTGCTCGCTTTTTAAAACTTTTTTACTCACGCAGGAACCCATCATCAACGCAGCCAAACAACCTGCAAATAACAACTTATGTATTTTCATATAACTAATTTAAATGTACTGCGTAAAGTTATTCTGTAGGATTTTATTAACGGGCTACGTATCAAACGCAAAATGGTAAATGGGTGTTTAAAAATAGTGAGGATTTCTTACCTATTCCACAGTGGTTTCTTTCCTGAAGGAATCGTATTTAACTTTC
>JACMPR010000383.1 GCA_014377385.1 Ferruginibacter sp.
CATTCCCGGGTTTTACCACAGGAACTACATTGGTTTCAAATTGAATGCTGTTACTTACCGCATTCAGAAAATGTATGTTATCAGCCACGGAGCTATGGAGGAAATGTTGTTGGAGAATTTCAACCGGTAATTTTTCATCGGGAGCGTCCAGCAGGTCTTCCTCGCTGATCAAACCCAGCAGTTTTCCTTCCGAAACAACAGGTAAATGCGTGAGCTTAAAATCGTTGATAAGCTGTAGTGCTTTACCAATGCTGTCCTGCAGTTGCAGGCGGGGAATGTTATTGTTGATTAGTTCTGTAGTTAGCATCCTGCTGTTAGTTGATTAGAGAACTGGCCGGCATGTGAAACAAACATACCCGTGCATGCGCCCATGTGATAGTTAGAGCAAAATACTGATGTATTTTGAATATAGAGACAAAATAATAAGTTAAACCGTTGCAGCAGGAGATTTTAATTTGGAAAGAAAACCATCCAGGATCCGGTTAAACTCATCCGGAACTTCCATCATCGGGGCATGTCCGCACTTATCAATGAAATGCAATTCGCTGTTAGGAATCAGCCGCTGGAACTCTTTACCAACAAAAGGTGGTGTAATGGTATCATTGTTACCCCAGATGAGACAGGTTGGTTGTTTTACCTGGTTAAGTTCTTCGCCAAGGTTGTTACGAATGGCACTTTTAGCCAATGCGATTATTTTAATAACTTTTATCCGGTTGTTTGTTATTTCAAAAACTTCATTCACCAGCTCATCAGTTGCGAGTGTTGGGTCGTAAAAAGTAAGTGCCGTTTTATTTTTTATATACTCCTTATCTCCTCTTTTTGGATAGGTGTCTCCCATGCCATTTTCAAAAAGGCCCGAACTGCCGGTAAGTATAAGCGATTTAATGCGTTCAGGGTGCTTCAAAATATGTACCAATGCTACATGTCCGCCCAATGAGTTTCCCATGAGATGTACATTGAAATACTTTCTGTGTTCAATGAACCTGGTCACAAATTTTTCAAGTCCCCCGACAGAGGTGTGAAGCAAATCGAGCTCAAGTAGCGGAAGTATGGGAACCACGATCCGGTGTGATTTACTAAAATGTTCGATAAGCCTGTTAAAATTGCTTAAAGCCCCAAATAAGCCATGTAACAGCAACAGGACCTCGCCTTCACCTTCTTCCAGGAATTTAAATTTGCCGTCTTGTTTTATTTCGTAACTCATTCTTTGTACCGTAAAATTTTGTAATACCGTTAGCTTTCTTAAGCTGTAATTCTTTACTATCAGGCTAAAATTACATTAAATAAGATAATGGCTCAAATTAATGCTGTAATTTATTAGATACCTCGCCGAAAAAATGCTCTAATTGAGCGAATGTGTCTTTAAAAATGGGGATTATGCCACCTAACATATTTATAACCTTTGGTCCCATTGGTTGAATATATTGATATAATTGAGAAGTTGCTATGGTTGCAGGCTTAATGAAGTGTAATTGTAAGGCATAAAAAAGGAAGATACTGTATATAATACTGTATAATAAAACGAATAATACCACACCGCCGATCCTGTTCAGCCAGCCAAGCATTGCCACCTCGGCTGTTTTTTGAATAATTCCGGCACCGAGGTTAACGAGGAATACCACGATCAGGAAAACCAACACGAAAGATATTACCGGGAGCCATTTGCCGGAGACCTCCACATTTGCAGCAAGCTTCGTAGCAACCACCGCTGATAATTTTAATGCAGCAGCAAGTCCGGCGATAAAGGCAATGATAGAAAAAAGGGCAACGATCAGGCCTTTTCTCCATCCTTTAATGCAGGCGAAAATAAACAGGGCTGCAAAAATGATATCAATCAACATGTTGTTAAAAATACTTTTATCCGGGGCCAGAAATGGGAAATAATATTTTCTTTCAATCCATATTTGAAGCAACCGGGAAGGAATGAGGAAGCAAAACGTTACATATATCGCTAAAAAAATAAACGCACCAAACGCACAGCATGCATTAACCCAATAATTCCTTTACGATTGTACTGATCGTTTTTCCATCTGCTTTACCTGCAAGTAGTTTAGAAGCGGCGCCCATCACCTTGCCCATATCTGCGGCAGAAGTTGCACCGGTGTCCGCAATGATCTTTGAAACAGCTTCTTTGATTTCAGTTTCACTCATTTGCTTCGGCAAAAATTTTTCTATTACCGCCATCTCTTCCCGTTCCTTTACTGCCAGGTCTTCCCGGCCCTGTTTCTCAAAGATTTCCAGCGAGTCGCGACGCTGTTTCATCATTTTCTGTAAAAACTTTTGTTCTGTTGCTTCGTCAACGGCGCCGCCCGCACCAGGATCCGTTTTTGCTTTTATGATTTCTGCTTTGATAGCCCGTAAGCTTCTGAGTGCTGCTTCATTTTTTGATTTCATAGCATCTTTCATTTCTGCCATGATCTGTTCTTCTAGTGCCATATTTTGGGGGTTAAGTTAATTAGAAAAGTTATAAACTACAAGCTGGGATAAATGCGCAAATTATCTGATATTAGTTACTTTTAAAAAGCACTGTTAGCTTTAAAATCCTCAATAAGTAAAATCAACCTGCAACTAATTGCCAACGGTTTAATAGCTGCTCTCACAGTTTTACTTGTGATTCCTGGAACTTTTTAATAAAATCTTTAGCGAAAGTTTTCATCTCTTCGGATAAGGCTTCCTGTTGTGTCGCCCTTTTAAAAGTATCGGCCATAGTCATCATCATCTGATAAAAAAAATCACCCATCTCATCAACCATCATGTCTTTTGTCCATAGGTCGATCCGCATGGCTGACTTGTCTTCTCCATCCCAAAAAGCGATACACATTGCTTTCGCTTTTTGTTTCAAATCTGCGTTGTTGTCACTTGCCTGCCAGTTTATTTGTTCAGGGATTTTATTAGGGTCCAGTATTACATCAATAGTAATGGTTGACTTGTTCATAAATAGCTACTTATTTGTTTGCAAAGTTAACTCTTTATCGGGCTTAAGTGTCTGCCATACATGAGCAGCAATATTTTGCCAGCTATGGGTTGATGCAACCGCATATCCCTTCTATACCTGCGAATTCCTAAGTTTTTCATCTTTGTACAGCAGCATCATTTTTTCTGAAATATCCTTTTCATTGGGAGCTGCATACAAAGCGCCGTCTTTGTAAATGCTTTTATTAAAGTCCGTATTCGTTGTAATCAACGGAACATTGCAGGCCAGCGCATGCAAACCTTCCGTTTCTGTAATCTCCATACACGGAAGATGAATGGCTGCATAAGCTGCCGCAAGGGATGTTGCCATCGTTTCCGGTCCTTCAAAGGGAATGATTTTAACATCTTCGCGGTATTTGTAATTGGAGAGATCTTTTACCGTATTTTGATTTTGGTTTGCAGATAATAAAATCAGCAACTGCATATTTGATTTCTGCCATTTTTTGAAGAGCGAAAATGATTTTAGCATGGTAATTATATTGGCAACTGAAGTGGCTGTTGCAAAAAACACAAAGTACTGTTTTCCTTCTGTCAGCCTACCTCGTACTGCATCTGCTTTCTCATTTTCCAACGGAAAAAACTTTTCATTGAGTCCGACACTAGTAATTGATACCTTTTCGTCTGCAGCAGGAAATAAACCGGCGATCGTTTTTTTTAGTTCAGCATTTAACACGATAACCGATGCTGATTTTTTTATGAAGAATCTTGTATATCTTTTTAAATACCGGGTATCGCTTTTAGCAAACAGGTTATTCTTTTGCAAAAATGAAAGGTCGTGAAGGATCAGGCATTGCAGAACAGTTGTACGAAGACTGCAGGTATCGGTGCTTATAAAAAAGTCTGCGTGGTATTTATTTAACACACGCGGAATTTTAAAATTATAAAAGTAATGCTGCAGCAGCCTGTTCTTTATCTGTGGCCCCATCAATACGGGGGTGATATTTTTTTCCGTAATAATAGAAGTTTCGAAAGGCCTGTCGAAAATAAAAATGAAATGATGACCCGGATTGCCTGCGGCTAAAACACTAAAACAGTTGTAATTAAAATTAGCGGTGTGGTCTTTTTGTTGATCGGTAAGGTCGATGTGAACGGCAATGGTCATTATAAATTATTTCAGCACTTTTACTTTTACGGTTTCAATCCTGGTGTTGCTTACATTTACAATATCAAATTCGTAGTTGCCAATAATGATCCGTTCTTTCTGTTTTGGAATGGCCTCATGATTTTGAATAATGTAACCTGATAGTGTTTCCGCTTCATTATTGCCGCTGAAGTAGAGCTTGTATTTTTCTGTGATAAAATCGAGCTCCATCCGGCCACTGAAAATGTACTCGTTTTGTGCTATCTGTTTATCAACAAATGCTTCTGCTACATCATACTCATCCTCAATTTCTCCAAATATCTCTTCCAGCAGGTCTTCCATAGTTACAATGCCGGCAGTGCCGCCAAACTCATCAATTACCCAGGCAATGCTTTTTCTTTCCTTACTGAATTTATTCATCAGGTCAGTAGCGCTCATGCTTTCGGGAACGGTAGGGATGGGGTGAAGCATTTCTTTTAAAGAGGCGGGGTTTTTAAACATATCCAGGTGATGAACATATCCAAGAATATTGTCAATATTATTTTCGTACACTACCAGCTTGCTCAGTTTTGTTTCGATGAATTTATTTTTTGCATCTTCTACCGAAACATAGCTTTCCATGCCTTCAATTTCTTTTCTTGGAATAAGGCATTCTCTCAATTTTACTTCGCTGAGTGATAATGCATTTTCGAATAACTCTTTGTTCAGTTCCGAAGATTCTTCTTCATCATGATTCTTGCTTTGCTGCATAAAATGCTCGAGATCTACTTTACTGAAAACTTCCTTTTTATTATTGATTTTTACATTAAAAATATATTTCAGTATCCATTCTGCCATGTTTACGAAAAGGCTGGCAAATGAAGAAAGCAGCCAGTAAAAAAAGCCGGCGATATAGCTGATAAAATTAGAACCCAGGATGCGGTTATTTCTGCCACGAAAAAAAGCCTTGCTAAAAAATTCTACTAATAAAATGATGGAGGTTGCCAGTACCGTTTCAACAAATAGCCGGATATATTTTAGGTAGTTTACGGCAGAGAGTGGAAGTCTTGATTCTATCCATTTCCAAATGGGAGACAGCATATCACCAATGAGTAAGCCATAAATCACCAGTACAATATTCACACCTACGAGTACGGTGCCGATAAACTTTGTTGGATGATCAGAAAATGCGCTCCAGGTTTTGCCTGCGGCGGAACCCTTTTTCTTATTGAGTTCTATAGAAAGTTTATTGGCAGACACAAAAGCTATTTCTATTCCTGAAAGAAAAGCTATGATGATGATCGAGGCAAAAATCGCTATTAATGCTATCCAGTCAAAACTATTCATAATATAAAAATACTAAAATCGTTTTAACCTGCGGTATATTTTGATACAAGGAAGGTACATTACCTGGTTTGCCAATGATCAACTGTGTAACAAATTGTCAAATTAATTAGGTTGACATCTATGATAGCCAGGCCCACATTCTTAACTATTCAAAAAATCGCTTACCAATTGTTTCGCCTTCGCACAGGCATTTTCTAGGTTGTCATTTACAACAACTTTATCAAACTGGTCCTTGAATGAAATTTCATAAGCAGCCTTGTTTATTCTTGCCTGGATAGATTCGACCGTTTCGGTTCCCCTGCCTTGCAAACGAATTTTTAGTTCATCCACAGAAGGTGGTTCAACAAAAATGCTCAGTGTGTTTATAGGGTATTGCTGTTGAACATGTATCGCACCCTTCACATCTAGTTCCAATACGGGCACTTTGTTCATAGCCCAGATACGTTGTAGTTCTGATTTTAGTGTGCCATAATATTTTCCTTCATATACCATCTCCCATTCGGCAAATTCCTTGTCCTTTATCTTCTGTTTAAAAACCTCCATTCCAATAAAATAATAATCCACCCCATCTTTTTCAACAGGTCTTGCTTCACGCGTAGCCGCAGATACAGAAAACATCAACGCAGGAAATTCTTTCATCAGGTAATGTGTGATGGAAGTTTTCCCTGCACCTGAAGGGGCCGTTACGATGAGAATTTTTTGGTGGTTAATTTCCATGTGTAAAGAAATAATAAATCAGTCAGAATGCGGAATAAATTTAATACTTATCTTTTTGTTTTTACTTACTCAAAGCTTAAGAACACCCGTTAAATGTTGCTTGTTTTTAAAAGTAGCGTTGCGGTTTCCGGGATTCTCAAAATTTCCAGGCACGGGTTACAAATTAACAAGCGATGGGCAACAAATCCCGGTAAACCATTCTAGTCGATTCGAATAATATCTGCTCCTAGGCTGCGCAATCTTCCATCAATATCCTGGTAACCGCGGTCAATCTGTTCAATATTCTGGATAGTGCTTTTACCACTGGCGCTTAATGCCGCGATAAGCAATGCCACGCCCGCCCTTATATCCGGGGAACTCATGGTGATGCCCCGCAATGGTTTGTCTCTTTCCATTCCAACGACCACGGCCCGGTGCGGATCGCAGAGAATTACCTGGGCACCCATTTCTATTAATTTATCTACAAAGAAAAGCCGGCTTTCAAACATTTTCTGGTGGATGAGGACACTGCCTTTGGCTTGCAATGCGGTTACCAACACGATGCTCAGCAGATCAGGTGTAAAACCCGGCCAAGGATGATCATATACCGTTAAGATGCCGCCGTCAAGGTAAGTTTGTATTTCATATAACTCCTGGGCAGGAATGTGAATGTCATCGTTAATAAAGTTCATTTTTACACCAAGTAGCTGAAACTTTTCAGGGATCACACCCAGTTCTTTCAGGCCCGCATTTTTTATGGTGATTTCGCTTTGCGTCATCGCGGCCAGGCCGATAAAACTTCCAACCTCGATCATATCGGGGAGCATGATATGAGTAGTGCCCTTTAATTTTTCTACACCCTGGATGAGGAGCATGTTGCTTCCCACACCTTCAATTTTTGCACCCATGCGGTTAAGCATTTTGCAAAGCTGTTGTATATAGGGTTCGCAGGCGGCATTATAAATGGTAGTAGTTCCATTGGCAAGGGTAGCTGCCATTAAGATGTTGGCGGTACCCGTTACACTTGGTTCATCCAGCAGCATGAAGGTGCCGTTCAGTTGTTCCGCTTCCAACTTGAAAAAACCGGTGTTGTCATCATAATTAAAAGAGGCGCCTAGTTTTTCAAAACCTATGATATGGGTGTCAAGCCTCCTTCGTCCAATTTTATCTCCGCCCGGTTTGGGCAGGTAGGCTTTTTTGAACCTCGATAAAAGCGGTCCGGCAAGCATAACGGAGCCACGTAAACGCCCGCTTTTTGTATGGAAAGCACTGCTTTGTAAATAGTCAACATTTACATCATCAGCTTTAAAGCTGCAACTGTTACGGTTAATCCGGTTAACCTTCACATTCATTTCCTGCAATAATTCTATCAGTAGGTTTACATCAGTGATATCAGGAATATTATTGATCAGCACTTCTTCCGCAGTTAAAAGCACAGCACTGATAATTTGTAACGCTTCATTTTTTGCACCCTGCGGAGGTATCTCTCCGGATAATTTTTTTCCGCCTCTCACCTCGAATATAGACATGCTGGTTATTTTATCATGCTGTTTGAATGTTACAAATTAAACGAATTAAATACAATAAGTACAGGGTAAATTATTTTACAGGAAATAAAAAACCCTGGCACTTTCAAGTGCCAGGGAATCATATAAAATTCATTGAAAGGCTGTTAACCTGCTAATACCTCTTTTTAAAATTGCGGTTATTGTTGTTACGGTTGTCTCCGCCGGCATTCCTGCTGGTACCGCCCTGGCTGCCCCGGTTATCCCTTCCGCCTGCAGCTCCACCACTTCTGTTGTCTCTTCCGCCTGTACTGCCGCCCCTGTTGTTATCTCGTCCCCCAAAATTCTGGCGGTATTGATTACGGCCAACATTGCTTACAAAATCTTCCCTATCGGCACGATTATCCCGGTGTTTTACAAATGGCCGGTTGTTGAACTCGAGTTCGCCGTTGGTCATGGTACTCAATTCACTTTGTATAGAATCGTCGTGTACCAGTTCTTTGTGCCAGTTGCTATACGTTAGCTTCATATAATAAGCAACTGCGTTGGCAAAGCCCTGTTTCTTTTCAGGATTTTCTTCTTTTAGCGCCTTATCAATTACGACTTCTATGTTTTTTCCAAGATGACGAAACTTAGGATATTGTTTTGGATAACCCAATACATCCGGTTTTGCCTTTAAAGTTTCCCTTGTAGGAATCGGGTAGGGACTTTCTACATCGAGTGTAAAATCGCTTATCAGGAAAAGATGATCCCATAATTTATGACGGAAGTCTTCTACATTTTTAAGATGTGGGTTTAAAAAACCCATCAATTCTATCACCGCATAAGCATTGCGCTGTCTTTCTTCTTTATCCTGGATCGTCAACAGATACTCCACCATTTTCTGAATATGTCTGCCATACTCTTTCATAATTAAATGATTTCGCGTCGTGTTGTACTCCATGTTTTCAACATTTAGCATATCCACAAATGTAAGCAGTAAATTTGTAGGAAACAAGGTTCATTCATGCTTCCGGACTTGCAATTCACCCGTTTTAGCCTGTTTTCTAAAAAAATAGTACCTGCAAAACAGCAGGGCTATTAGCACTCCCAAACTATCTGCTGCCCAGTCGATAAGGTCGAATTGTCGCGTTGGAATAAAAAATTTCTGAATTAACTCGGTTGTTAATCCCCAAATGCAGGCAGTCAGCGCAATGGCCAGAAAATAATGCCATTGCTGTTTTTTTGAAAAACCTGCCCTGGCAATCGGGCGGATGAACAAAAAAGTCAATATGGCAAAAATGCCGCTGTGAACCAGCTTATCGAATTGGATAAGATTCATCCATTGGAACCAGCCACGCGGTTGAGGAATGTCATCTCCCGGCAGGCAGATTAAAATTAATATTACAAAAAACCAGGCGAGGCCTGGTATAAAATTTTTTATTCGAAGCTTTTTCATCTTTTCAACTGTTTCAAAGCTTTCCCGGATGGGGCAAAGGCCATTGAACTACACTATCCAACCAATGCAGTGTATGCTTCTGCACTCATTAGCTTTTCAATATCCGAGCTGTGCTCAACTGTCATTTTTATCATCCATCCTTCACCGTAAGGGTCGCTGTTAACGAGTTCAGGATTGGCTTCCAGTGCAGGGTTAATCTCAGTAATGGTGCCTGCTGCCGGCAGGAACAGGTCACTTACAGTTTTCACAGCTTCTACTGTTCCAAAAACATCTTCAGAAGCCAGGGGTTTCCCCTTTGTACTGATATCAACATACACGATGTCACCGAGTTCATGCTGTGCAAAATCGGTGATCCCAATAGTCGCAATATTTCCGTCTAGTAAAACCCACTCATGGTCTTTTGTGTACCTGAGATTGGCTGGATAATTCATCTTAAAAATTTTTTGTTGAAAAAACGATGCTGCAATTTAGTAATCTCTTTGAAAGGCTGTGCTAAAAATATTTTTCCTGTAACACTTATTCCCGCCAAACCACAACCAGCCTTTAAACAACCCATTTTTTTCTTAATGAAAGAAGAGGCATGGTAGGTTTTTGGAAACAGTTTGGTTTAAGGCAAAACTTCCATGTGCATGCGCACATCTCCAAATGGCCTGTTGCTGCCATCTTTGGCAACAGAAGCAATCTTATCGATAACTTCAAGGCCACTTTCTACTTCTCCAAATACGGTATAATCCATATCCAGCATGGCTGTGCCTCCGATGGTTTTATAAATATTTTTCTGTTCTTCTGTGTATTTTATTCCTTTGCCAAGTTCTAACTGGTTTAATTCTGCATCGGAGGAAGGCCGGCCATGAACAATATAAAACTGGCAGGCGCTGCTTGCTTTTTGTGGATTGCCATCCCTTGCTGCCGCCAGTGCGCCGCGTTTGTGTATGAGATAGGGCCTGAATTCTGCCGGGATACGTTGCATGTCGCCACCGCCATTACCAAGCATTGTACGGGCAGGCGCATTTTTGCTTAATGGATCGCCACCCTGAATCATAAACCCTGCTATAACCCGGTGAAACAGCAGGCTGTCGTAAAAACCCTGCTTTACCAGTTTTACAAAATTGTCCCGGTGAAGCGGTGTTGAATCGTACAACTTTACAATCATGGTGCCCGAATCAGTAACAATTTTTACACGAACTTGTGCAGTTACAGTAAAACTGGTTAGGCTTATTAGTAAAGCCAGCACCAACATTTTAGATCTTTTCATTGTAATCTTTCTGAATTTATAGGTAAATAATCTGCTAAAATACAAGCGTGGAAGCGTGTCCTTTATCGTTTAAATAAAATCCTGTGATTGAAAGTAAAGCAAAACATGGTCTTTTAAGAAATTTTCCTGTTCAAATAAGTTGAATGGTGGCAGGGTTTTCACCAACGTAAAATGTGGCCATCCTTCTTCATCATGCCCGTCGAATCGGTAGTACCCGCTCAGGGATAAAATGGTACAGATAGCAATGTGCATCAGGTCCTGCTTCTGTTCCTTGCTAAAATCCTGCGGCCCCTGTCCAAGCTCCTGTACGCCGATCAGCATCAACACCCCGTTCATGTCCGGCTTAATACCAAAGGCTTCCTTCAGCCTGATACGCAGCTTCAGCCATCTTACCTGCAGGTCCTCTCCGGTGTGTTGCATGCGCAAATGTAAGTAATAAGCTTTTCAGGTTTATATTTGCGGTCTTAATGATTTCAAAAAAATAACCAGCATAGATGTTACAGGTAAATTATATACGACAGCATACAGCATTGGTAAAAGAGAGACTGGCACACAGAAATTTTGGTAAAATAGAATTGGTGGACAGCATCCTGCAAACAGATGAAGCGTTGCGTAAGATTAGAACGGTAACAGAAAATGTTCAGGCATTGGTTAATTCGCTTTCAAAAGAAGTAGGCATGCTGATGGCTAAGGGAGAGAAGGAAACTGCAGAACAAAAAAAGCAGGAAGTAGCCACTTTAAAATTGGAACTAAGTGCCAATACTACTGAATTACACTCATTGGAAAAATTGTTTACCGACCAGTTACTTCAATTGCCGAACCTTCCGCACAGCAGTGTACCACACGGAAAAACGCCCGAAGAAAATGAAGTAGTAAGGGAAGGAGGTACCAAACCAGGCCTGTACGCCGGAGCATTACCGCATTGGGACCTTATAAAACAGTATGACCTGATCGATTTTGAAACAGGCGCAAAAATAACCGGTAGTGGTTTTCCGCTGTACAAAGCCAGGGGTGCCAAACTGCAGCGCTCACTGATACAGTATTTTCTTGATTACAATACGGAAGCCGGGTACACCGAGTTTTTACCTCCACTAATGGTGAACGAGCATACCGCTTACGGTACCGGGCAGCTGCCAGATAAGGAAGGACAGATGTACCATATTACGGAAGACAAATTATACCTTATTCCAACAGCGGAAGTACCTGTTACCAACATTTACAGTAATGAAATAGTTAAGGAAACGGCACTTCCTATAAAGATGACGGCTTATACGCCCTGTTTTCGCCGCGAGGCCGGCAGTTTTGGCAGCGAGGTGCGTGGACTGAACAGGGTACACCAGTTTGACAAAGTAGAAATTATACAACTGGTGCACCCCGGTAAAAGCTACGCTGTACTGGAAGAAATGGTAAACCACGTAGAAAGATTATTGCAATTTCTTGAGCTGCCTTACCGGGTACTTCGTTTATGCGGTGGCGATATGGGCTTTACTTCTGCCCTTACCTATGATTTTGAAATGTACAGTGCGGCCCAGCAAAAATGGCTGGAAGTGAGTTCTGTGAGTAATTTTGAAACATTCCAAACCAACAGGATGAAGATCCGTTATAAGGACGAATCAGGCAAAACCCAGCTATTGCATTCCCTCAATGGTTCCTCGCTTGCATTACCACGCATTGTAGCTGCTTTGCTTGAAAATAATCAGCAGGAAGATGGCATACATTTACCAAAAGCGCTGCATCATTATTATGGCGCAGCCATGATTCAACGGTAATGTTGCCAGTGATGGCAGGGCAATAATCAAATCCCTAAATAACCACCAATTTTTTTATTAGGATAAAAATTCGTTTCTTTAATCCTCACTGCGGCTATGCCTCATGTTTGCCTTACCCTCCCCACGAGTGATTTTTTTTGATAAAAAGTACTTTTATGGCAACTGTTATGATCGAAAGGTCAAACGAGATGAATAACCGTTTACGGGATTATGGCGTTTACATAGACGGTGAGAAAGTTGGCGTAATTGCCAATGGAGAAACAAAAGAGTTTGAAATAGGTTTCGGGCGGCATCTCATATATTGTAAGATAGATTGGTGCAGCAGCCCGGAAATAAGCTTTGAGGCAACAGATGATGAGTTAAAAATATTTAAGGTGGGTGGTTTTAAGAACGGCAACTGGATGGTGCCGGCAGCGATTGCAGTAATTATAATTTCTTATGTTTTACGATACCTGGAGGTAAAGATCTTTTACCTGGCTGTATTAATTATACCGTTTTTTTTATTGCTTGTTTATTATCTGACGATTGGGAGAAAAAAATACCTGACGTTGATACAGGTGTAGATGTACAACATCAGGAAGCCTCCTGCATTTTCCTGATCTTCCTGTTCATCACATAAAACCACAATGGCGGCACCAGCGACAGTAGCATACTTCCCGGGTAGCCCGTTGGCAGCTGCGGCGCAGTTGTATGATGTTCCAGCAACTGGTATTTTTTGCTGGCAAGATAATGATGATCGCTGTGGCGGCTCAATTCAAATAGCATAACCCTGCCTACTACATGATTGCTGTTCCAGCTATGATGCGGCATGGTGCGTTCATACATGCCGGAGCCAGTTTGTTTTCGCTGCAAGCCATAATGTTCTATATAGTTAACTGTTTCCAATAACGCAATTCCAATAAATGCTGCGGCAAAAAAGTATAAAGTGATCGTCCATCCAAACAAAAAATAAATAGCGGCGAGTAATGACAATTGGATAAGCTGTGCCTGTACCATTTCATTGTGCAGGCTAAAAATTGAACGCCCTTTTTTGCGGCAATCAGCGTTGGCAATCTTCCACGCGGATAAATAAGAGAAGAAAATGGTGCGGAAATAAAATGTGTAAACGGGCTCGTTGTACCGTGCTGAGCTGGGATCGTCCGGCGTAGCTACATTTTTATGATGGCCCTTGTTGTGCTCAATAAAAAAATGCATGTACAGCGAAGTGGCGAGTAATGCTTTTGCCATTAGTTGTTCATATTTGTTAACACGGTGCCCAAGTTCATGCGCTACATTGATGCCAAAAGTGCCGCAAAGCAGTCCCATACTAAATATCCTGCCCAGGGTTTCCCACCAAAGCAGGTGGCTGTCCTTCATTGAAAACAGAAAATACCCGACCGCTGCATACTGGAAAAAAACAATGACGTATAGCATGTAATCGTACCAGTCATTTTTCCTTGCCAGTTCCTGTTCGGCAGCGTTCATGTTGGAATCATTGCTGTAAAGAAAAAGCTCCGTAACGGGAATCAGCACCCAGGCATAAAGAAGAGGTAACCAGGTAGCCCATCCATGTAACGAAAATGAAAGCAGGGCCAGCGCATAAAAACTGATGGGCGAAATATATTTGAAAACGCGGATGCTCATCTTCTTTATTTTAATAACCTGAAATTAATATATTAATACAGTAAATAGCGCATTCGTTTAACTACAATA
>JACMPR010000384.1 GCA_014377385.1 Ferruginibacter sp.
AATACCACTACAGCCAATGCACCGAACAACCATTTTAATCTAAAAGATTCCATGGCATGTTTCTGCACATCATCCAAAGCGGCCATATCTGTTTTATAGCTATTGAATACAGGCACGAAACAAATGATTAACAGGCCAGTCATAATAAGTAGCGAGTACAAAGCTTTTCCCGCTTTTTCAGTGGGCTCTTCGGAAATACCCGAAGGCACTTTTTTGGAAAAATTAAACAAGGCAGCAGCAGCCAAAAACAACCCACCAACACCGGTATAAAGCATGATAACTTTACTAAGACTTAACGAGGCAATTTTTTCGTCGGTAATGGCTGCTGTAGTTCCAAACAACGCCAGTGCTACTACAAGCGGGCCAATGGTAGTTCCGAATGAATTAATAGCGCCGCCCAAAGTTACCCTGCTGGTGCCGGTTGCGGGATCCCCGAGAGCGATAGCAAAAGGCTGGGCGGCTGTTTGCTGAAGCGAAAAACCCAATGCTACTATAAATAAGCCTGCAAGCATACCTGCAAACGTATTGGCATTTACAGCAATGATCATAGCCGCTGCACCAAGGGCTGAAAACAGTAACCCATAGACGATACTTTTTTTATAGCCCCATTTTCCAACAAGGTCCTTGCCTCCAAAAGCGCCATAGGCAAAAAGTATCAACGCTCCGACATAATAAGCGGTGTAAAACGCAAAGTCAATTAACTGGCTTTGAAACTGATCGAGATGAAAATAGTGCTTACAAAAAGGAATGAACACACTATTGCCTGCAGCAATAAACCCCCAAAAGAAAAATACGGTTACCAGTGTACCAAGGGCACCGTAATTGGTCGGCACGCCGGTAGATTTTAGGTCGGGCGTAGCAGAAGTTGTTTGGGTTATGGCCATAGCGATTGGTTTAGGCGCTGAAAATACCAAGAATTTTAAATAATAGAAAAATTAGTTTCAAATTGTTGTGTGCAGGTTTTTAGAATGTAATATTTGTTTTTATAAATATCCTTCATAAATTCATTCAAGATTAAAACTGCTGTATGGAAATTTTACATGTTAGTGCGGAATGCTATCCGATGGCAAAAGCGGGAGGCCTTGCTGATGTAGTGGGGGCGCTGCCTAAATACCAGCAGCACCTGGGCCATATTGCAAAGGTGGTGATGCCCATGCACCGTACTGAATTTCTTTACGATAATGAATGGGAAGTAGTACACAAGGGATATTTTTCGATGGCACATTACAATTTTGATTTTACCATCATCAGGGAGAAAACCAATAAATTACATTTTGATCTTTACTGCGTGGACATTCATGGTTTGCTAGACCGTGAAAAGATTTATGGCTACGATGATGATACCGAAAGATTTATGGCTTTTCAGATAGCCGTTACCGAATGGTTAAGTAAATGGGAGCATCACCCCGACGTTATTCACGTTCATGACCACCATGCTGCCCTTGTGCCATTCATGATGCAGCAATGTTTTGCTTATCGCCATTTAGCCCGCATTCCTACCATACTTACCATACACAATGCCCAGTACCAGGGCTGGATGGGATGGGACAAAGTAACATATATACCGGCCTGGGATACGTGGAAGTGGGGCTTGCTGGATTGGGCTAATACGATCAATCCGCTGGCATGTGGTATCAAGTGTGCAGATAAGGTTTCTACCGTTAGTCCCGGTTACATGAATGAACTAATGTATGCCGCCAACGGCCTGGAGAATTTGTTTAATTATGAAAAGGGAAAATGTTCAGGCATACTAAATGGCATTGATTATAGTGTGTGGGATCCGGCAATAGACACTTATATCCTTGACAATTACTCGATCTCTGACTTTGAAGACGGAAAAGCCCTTAACAAGAAAAAACTTTGTGACGATTTTGGATTCGACATTCAAAATCCATTATTTGTTTTTATTGGCAGGCTTGTAAATGAAAAAGCTGCTGACCTGCTGCCGCAAGCCTTTCGTATTGCGCTTGAAAAGGCAGGTGGTAAATGTAGCTTTTTAGTGTTGGGAAGTGGTGAAACCGCTGTAGAGCAGGCATTGCAACAAATACAACATAACTGGATCGGCTTTTACAATTCACAGATCGGGTACAATGAAAAACTCAGTCACCAGATGTATGCGGGGGCCGACTTTCTTTTAATGCCGAGCAGGGTGGAGCCGTGCGGACTAAACCAGATGTATGCAATGCGGTATGGAACGGTGCCGGTTGTACGCAGTATTGGTGGCCTCAAAGATACCGTAATAGATTATGGCGGGGAGAATGGATACGGCATCTGTTTCAATCACGCCAGCGTGGATGATATTGTATATTCTATCGGCAGAGGCAGGGAATTATATAACAACAAGATAACCCTGGCTAAGGTGAGAAAAACAATGATGATGGTAAATAATAGTTGGGAAACAAGCGCCCGAAAATACATTGACCTTTATAAATCAATATACAAATAAACCAATCTTTTTATGCCAGGAAAAGAAGTAATCGCAGTAATATTAGGTGGTGGTGCAGGTAGCAGGTTGTACCCGTTAACGGCAACCAGAAGTAAGCCCGCCGTCCCTATTGCCGGAAAATACCGCCTTGTTGATATCCCCATCTCCAACTGTATCAACAGCAACATCAACAGGATGTTTGTGCTTACCCAATACAACTCGGCATCCCTAAACAAGCATATAAAAAATACTTACCAGTTTAGTGGTTTCAGCAGTGGTTTTGTGGATATACTTGCAGCGGAACAAACACCTGATAGCCTGGGGTGGTTCCAGGGAACAGCTGATGCCGTGAGGCAATCATTGAAACATATACATAAAAATGATTTTGATTATTGTCTAATCCTTAGTGGCGATCAGCTATACCAGATGGATTTTGGAGACATGATTGAAAATCACAAAAAAAACGGCGCTGATATTTCTATTGCTACCATTCCCGTGGGTGAACGGGAAGCTCCGGAATTTGGTATCTTAAAATCAAATGAAGAAAATCATATTACGTCGTTCATAGAAAAGCCTGACAAAAGTCTGTTGCCGGAATGGGTCAGCAATACGGGCGATGAAATGCAGCAGCAGGGCCGTCAGTACCTTGCGTCAATGGGTATATACATCTTCAACAGGAAATTACTGTTTGATCTTTTGGAAGTGGAGAAAAAAGATGCCACCGATTTTGGTAAAGAAATTATTCCCGATGCTATCAATAAGTATAAGGTGTTCAGTTACCAGTATGATGGCTACTGGACCGACATTGGAAATATTTACTCCTTTTTCGAAGCCAACCTGGCACTCACCCTCGATATACCGCCATTCAACTTATTCGATAACCAGAAGATGGTGTATAGCCGGGCAAGAATGTTGCCACCCTCTAAAATCAGTGGCACCACGATGCTGCAAACAATATTGGCCGAAGGTACTATCATTCATGCGCAGAGCATTAGTAATTCGGTTGTGGGCATCCGTAGCCGCATCGGCGCCGGAAGCAATATCATGAGTTGCTACATCATGGGGAATGATTCCTACGAAACAATCGAGGAAATTGACCGGAATTTTGAAAGGGGCATACCTAAACTCGGCATCGGTGACAACTGCAGTTTAACGAACGTGATTGTGGACAAAGATTGTCGTGTAGGCAACAACGTTGTAATAACGGGTGGCAGTCATTTGCCTGATTCTGATCATTCGCTGTATGCTGTAAAGGATGGTATTGTGGTGATCAAAAAGGGAGCGATCATCCCGGATGGTTTTGTAATTCAATAAATAGACTGTGGGTAAAGATTGTATGATCGATCCGCCTCGTATGGAGGGTGTTAGCTTTTATAAATAGTAACTCACAAAAATAGCTATGAAATTTACAAGGTTAAATTTCCTGTGAGGAATTATAAAAATAATATGTACGAATCAAAGTGAAGTTTTCCAGTAAAATTGCTCAAGCCATTTAGCACTATTTGGATCTTCAGAGCTAAACCAGTCTTTAGCACGTTCCTTCAGCATTGTTTTTAATGATAAAGAGGTATAATATTTTTTTGCAGTTACAGGTACAATTTTGGTTACATCTGCATTATTAATATTTATTTTGGTTGCTATCCAGGAAGTGTACATCCTCGGAATGGTAAGTCCAAGGATCATTCCCGGTAACCCGCTAATAGAACATGGGCCACCCGAAATTGCGATCTCATCTGAATAAAATGCAAACACATACACGCTGTCCATAATGCGGCCTACAGCCTTTCTGCAGTTATAACCTGCAATCACCCGGGTTTCATTTGAGAGTTTCCATTCAATCACAGGAATGGAATCTTCCACGTTAAAATTTGAACCGAAAACATTTTTCTGCATGTTTAGCCTGTTCGTTTTATGATCAAGGTACCATACTTCTTCTTCGTCACTTTTTCTAAACCATTCCGGTATTTTCATCGACTCCAGCCAGTGGTCGAATTTATAGATACTCTTATCATCAGCGAAAATAAAATTGAAATACCCCGTTTTAAAATCTGTCATATTATCTTTCATCATTTCCTCCCACATGCCGCCACCCATTGTTTTTTTAATACTCGTTTTTACTTCATACTCAATCACGGCTTTTTCAATAAATTGCTGCGCCTGTAAGTGTTGTGTGCCAAAAAATAAAACGATGGTAAAATATAAAGTAATTTTCATTTTCCTGTATATAATATTTAAATGATTATTTTTTTGCCGCTCCTGATTTGTTTTTAAAATCCCAGGCAAATCCTATAAGAAAATATCTCTTTAAACGGTCATTCCTTATCTCTGTAAAAGTATTGCCATAAAAATTTCGGTCAATGCCTATATTCTGATTTAGAATATCCCTGACCTTGGCATATACCGTAAATTCATTGTTTTTAAAAGTCCGTTGTATCCTGGCATTCCACAGGGAATTATTAATACTGCTTCCTGTCTGCGCTGTTTTTTGACGGGAATAATACTGGTAATCAGAATTTATTGACCAAACCTTCTTGTAATAAACAGTTGCATTAAATGATACATTATTCGTGTAGTAATGATTGCTATTGCTGTTCTCCGTGGTTTTATTATTGTTATACCCGAGGTTGTCACTTAAAGAAAAATCATATTTTTTATCTTTCGATTTTCCGAGGTAAACATTTATCCCGGTACTTATGGTGTTTGAAGTACTCTTCCTGTTGTTCAGGAAGTTTGAAAACTTTGTATAGTTTAAGAAAGGTCCTGTGTTAAAATTAATATTGAGTTTTTTTACTTTCTGCTTGCCCAATCCCATGTAAAGGGTTAAGGAAATATTTCCATTCGTATTTACCGGTTGAGTAATTTTTTCGCCGGTGGCTGTATCAATGGAAATATTATTAGTGAAAGAATTACTGGTAAAGCTAACATTAGCTGATTGGTAGGCCCAAAGGTCTTTGATGAAATTATACCCGTTGTGTTGTATATTAAATGTGTTTGCAAACGAAGGCTTCAGGTTAGGATTGCCAATGTATTGATCAAATCTATCGGTATTATTTCTTAGAGGCTGTAATTGGTTGATCGTGGGCTGGGAAGTACTTCCATTGTAATTTATCCTAAAACTGTGGTTTGATTTATAATTGTAAGTAAACCCTGCTGACGGAAAAAAGTTAGTGTAATTCCTGAGATATTCTTTACTAAAAGTTTTGTCCCGTAGGTCATAATTTGTAAACCCGACACCTGCTCCGAAATTAAATTTTAGTTTTTTAAAACTGTAACTGAGTTTAGCAGATGGGGTATTGATCCAGATCGTAGTTTTAAACTGGTTGGTGAGGGTATCAACCGGCAGGTCATATTTACCAGGCGCTGATTTTGCGTAAGTAAGCTGGTCATTATTCCCAAAGTTGTAAGAAACCTGGTAACCGAATTCCAGTGATAATTTTTTTGTCAGTGGTTCCGTGTAAACCAATTTGCCCGTAATCTTATTGGAAGATTTATTGGCATCTATCTTTTGATCTACAGCCTGCAGGTAGGGAAAATCAGGATCAAAACTTACATTGGTACTCTGGAGGTAATTAGTTCCTTCGGTTCCAAGGTAGTTCCAGTCTGCTGTTAAAGAAAGTGTCCGTCTGGCTTTTTTAAACTTATGTTTAAAGATCAGGTTTGCATTGAGGGCGCTTTTGTTATTATTGTTTTTGGTTATTGCATCCCTGCTGTTGATTTTTACGCCTTCTGTATTATTAGTGATGGAATTACTGAAGGATTCATTTTCATTGTGATAAAAATTGGCATTGCCTGTTACCTTCAACGTATTCATCGAATCAATTTTCACATCATAAGTAAGTTTTGTTTTAAAATTACTTCGCCTGATATTATTTGTATCATTAGAAACCGAGTTAAGAATACTGTTTCCTACTTGTTGCTGGGTAAGTGTTTGTGTCGTATTCGTATAGTTCTGTTGATTGAATTTGGGGCTAAAATTGAGGGTTTTTTTATCATTCCATTTGTTACTGTAGTTTGCACCGGCATTTATATTTTTGATAAATCCGTTTTCGGTATTTACATACGGTTCATCATCGGAACCGCCGCCATTCCAACTGTACATGACACCGCCGTCTTCATCCATGTTCATACCTACATTGTCGTTCCCACCGCCATATTTATCACCATCCTCCCAACTTAATCCATCCTGACCTGTATTGCCGTTGAGGAAAAAACCTGACAATTTTCTTTTGCCTTTAAAAGTACTGTAAAGGATATTATTGTTATAACGGTCATCAATATTTTTTTGCAATCCGCCGGACAGGTCCACCTTGCCGAAATAGCCGGTTTTGCGGTCATCCTTTAGTTTAAGATTGATCGTCTTCTGCGTCTTACCATCATCAATACCCGTAAATTCAGCCTGTTCACTTTTTTTATCAAAAACCTGCACTTCCTTTACGGCGTCCCCCCGTAGATTTTTTACAGCCATCCCGGGATCATCGCCAAAAAATTCTTCCCCGTCAACCAGTACTTTTTCTACTTTTTCACCCATGGCCTTTATTTCACCATTCTTATCTACCTGTATGCCGGGTAATTTTTTAAGTAATTCTTCCACGTTTGCATTGGCGGTAACATTGAAACTGTCTGCCGTGTAAATAGTAGTATCACCTTTTATCCGCATGGGGCTTCCCGTTTTAAGTATGATGGCAGCCATGAGTTTACTTTTTGAAGTTACCGGGATGGCAGGTATCAATTCATCTGCATTTTTTATTTCGATGTTATCAATAAAGTCAGCAAAAAGCGGGTGCATTACCATAAGAATGTAATTCCCCGGCTTAACATCTTTAAAACTGTAACTTCCGTCCGGCTTACTTCTGGTGAACTTTTTTAACACAGAATCTTTTAGGGTAACCAATGCAACCACCGCATTACTTACGCCGGTATTTGAAACAGTATCTCTTAAACTGCCCTTAACTGATGAAACCTGGGAAAATGTAAACGTGATCGAGAGCAACAGTATGCTCAGCAGAAGTATTTTTTTAATCATAAGCTGGTTTTGAAGGGCCTGGTATCAAAATAAATAAAATTGATATTTAAATCCTGCAATGCAATCTAACTCTTCTTAAATTTACGTTAAATCAATTTTTTACAGGCGGCAGTAAAACTTTTACAATGGCATATGAAGACGAGCATTTTATAGACAGCACAAAGCTTGTTTGGAATTATTCATTCTTTGCTGATGAAGATATCAGGCAATTCCAGGATGGTACTTTTTGTACGGCCTACGGGAAATTTGGAAACCATCGCTTACGCGTACTCGACACTGATGGATTTTATTTTGCGGTGTGGGCACCAAATGCAACGGCAGTTTCGGTGATTGGTGAGTTTAATGGCTGGAAAAAAAAATTACACCCGCTTTATGTACGCCAGGATAATTCAGGGATCTGGGAAGGATTTATACCAAGGTTGAGTAAAGGTGACTTATATAAGTATCACATCACCGGCTTTGAAGGTACCGAAGTGGAAAAAGCGGACCCTTTTGCAAACTATTGTGAGCTCAGGCCAGGCACAGCTTCGGTAACCTGGTATTTTGAAAAGGAATGGAATGACGGCGAATGGATGAATAACCGCAAAAAGAACAATAGCCTTAACGCACCATGGAGTGTGTATGAATTGCATCTCGCAAGCTGGATGCGCCCGGAAAAAAATAACGAAACCGCTTTTAATAGTTATTTACAGATTACAGAACAGTTGGTGCCCTATGTAAAGAATATGGGCTTTACTCACGTGGAATTTATGCCCGTGATGGAACATCCCTACGATGGAAGCTGGGGATACCAGGGAACCGGCTATTTTGCCGCAACCTCACGCTTTGGGACACCCGAAGAGTTCATGTATTTGATAGAATCGCTTCATCAGAATGGTATTGGCGTTATCCTGGATTGGGTGCCATCACATTTTCCCCACGACGCCCATGGATTATACATGTTCGACGGAACACACACTTATGAATATGCGGATATGCGAAAAGGGTTTCACAAAGATTGGAACAGTTATATTTTTAATTACAGCCGGGCAGAAGTACGTTCCTTCCTGATCAGCAGTGCACATTTCTGGTTAAATAAATATCATGCAGACGGTATCCGGGTAGATGCCGTTAACTCTATCATACGATTGGATTTTTCAAGGGAGGTAGGGGAGTGGGAATCAAACGAGCATGGCACAAACGAAAACCTGGAGGCAATATCTTTTTTAAAAGACATGAACAGGATTCTTTACCGCGATTTCCCGGATACACAGACGATTGCAGAAGAAGCTTCGGATTGGCCTGGCATTACCACACCGGTAAAGAAAGCCGGGTTTGGGTTTGGTATGAAGTGGATGATGGGATGGATGCACGATACGTTCAGGTATTTCAAACTGTCCCACACCAGGCGGCCTGCTGCACAGGATACCTTCACCTTTAGTATGATGTATTTTTATGATGAGAAGTTTATGTTACCGCTCAGTCATGATGAAGTAGTGCATGGCAAAAGCCCCATGATTTACAAGATGCCCGGGTTGGAATGGGAAAAATTTGCTAACCTCCGTTTACTGTACACCTATATGTTTACACACCCGGGAGCCAAGCTGCTTTTTATGGGAAATGAATTTGCGCAAACAAGTGAATGGAATTATAAATCAGAACTAGACTGGGAATTGCTCCAGTTTGATTCCCATAATAAGATGCAACATTGCGTAAAAGACCTCAATCATCTCTACAAAAATGAACCAGCCTTATACGAATGTCAGTTTGAACCGAAAGGATTTGAGTGGATTGAATTGGACAAAAGAAAAGAAGGCGTGATCATGTATAAAAGAAAAGGAAAGATGCGGGAAGATGACCTGCTCATCATACTGAATATTTCTGCACAGAATTTTACAGGATGGCAAATGCCTGTTAAAGGAAAAAATCACTGGCGGGAGATATTTAACAGCAATGCCGTTAAATACTGGGGAACCGGCGAGAATATGAATGAAAATCTTCAGGTGATACCTGTTGATAAAAAAAAGAAACTCTGTGAAATAATAATTGATATTCCAGCGTTAACTGCTATGATATTCCGTTGAGGAATCGCTATACCTCTGAAAAAAACCTATATGAAGCACCTATTGTTTACTATACCCTTATGGGTTGGCACTGCCGTGCATGCGCAGCCTGACAGCGCACAATTCTATTTTAAGATAGGATTAACCGAAAAAACCAATAAGCGGTATCTCGTCGCTTCCAATGCTTTTGAGAAAGCTATAAAATTCAATCCCTATTATAAAGAAGCTTTGCTTGAAAGCGGTTTGAATTACCTGGAAATGCGAAAGACAGATTTTGCGAAAACTAATTTTACGAGATTATATGAACTGGATCCCACAAATAAAATCGCTGTAAAGGAGTTGACAACCCTGTATTTCAACTACCGCCAGTTTGATAAAGCTATAGAATTTGCCCAAAAATATCCGGATTCCGAAAATTCGCAGCGCATCATTGGAATGTGTTATTACCGGCAGGAAGATTATCCAAAGGCAGAAAATTTTTTGAAAGCAGCAGTATCAAAAAACCCGGCGGATGCGGAGGCTACGTACACTCTTGCCCGCACTTACCTGGACATGGAAGAATATAAGAAAGCAGTTCCCTGGTATGAAAAATCCATAAAACTGGATGGTGCTAAAAATACATGGATGTATGAGCTGGGGTTGTTATACTACAGTATAAGTGATTATAAAAATGCCATAGCCCAGTTTCAAAATGCTGCAGCTAACGGTTACCAGCAATCGAATGACTTTAACGAAAACATGGGCTTTGCCGCATTGTACACTGGTGATTATGAAAAGGGTGAAAAATTATTATTAGCGGTACTGGCTAAAAACCCGGGTAACAAAGACATGCTCAGGGATATTGCCGAAGTATTGTATAAACAAAAGCAGTACGACAAATCACTGGCTTACTGCCAGCGGTTAATGGAAATTGATATGAAAGACGGAAAAGCACTGTACCAGGCAGGGCTGAATTTTCAAAGAAAAGGTGAGAAGGATCGTGGCCAGCAAATGTGTGACAAGGCAATTGAACTGGATCCATCCCTCGACGCCCTAAGGAGAAAAAAAGAAATGACTGGTTTATAACCCAACAATAGTTTTGTTTGACGATTGATGATTACAGGACAACCGCCGGGAGTGAGAACTCCCGGCATTTTTATAGCCGGTCGTTAAAAATTTCTGCAATCATACACCTTGCGCTGCCGCCACCACAGGCCTCTATCGTGTTCAGCGGTGAATGAAGGATACGATTGTATTTTTCAAGCAGGGCAACTTGTACCTGCGACAGTGATTGAAATGCCTGTGTTGACATCAACAGTAACAATTCCCCGGCGCCATTTTGTAGCTGCAGCATGTTGCCGGCAAAATGTTCTAATTGTTCAAAACTGATCTCAATGATCTCCTTTTTGGTTTTTTGGAACAACTGAAATAGTTTTTGCCTGTCGTCCTGGCTTCGAATCGTATCGAGGCAAATAACCACATATGCATCGGCCATACACATCATCACGTTGCTGTGGTAGATGGCATGTCCTGCGCTGCCGGTGGAATAAAAACTTACAGGTGCGTAATTGCAGATATGGCAAAACTCGAGCAGGATAGCGAGGTTGGTTCTTGGCGAAATGGCCGCATAAGCAATCTTGTTAGCGCGATCGAGTACCATACTGCCGGTGCCTTCTAAAAAGATGTCTGCATGTTCATAATGACTAAGGTCGTGTACAGTACTTATTTTAAATTTTTCCCTGATCATTTTCATTACATGTTCCTTTCGCTCAAGCCGACGGTTAACCGCAAACATCGGGTAAAGAAACAGGCTGTTGTCTTCATGAAAAGATATCCAGTTATTCGGGAATATGGCATCTGGTGTGTGGGGGGCTGCTGTATCTTTTATGACCGTTACCGATATCCCGTTTTTCCGCAGCAAGGAGGCAAAATCAGTAAATTCTTTTAATGCCTTTTCCTGCACTCCGCCGGTAATGTTTTTTTGAAAAGTATTGTTCACGGCGGTTTCATGGTTGAAGGCAAAATGAACCGGTTCTATCATCAGTATTTCGGATGCCTGCATGATGTGTCAATGTGTTTTTGTAAATTCCATTTCCCCGGCGTCTATGAATATCGGAAGATCATTTTCTGCGGGCGGCACCGGGCAATTGAAGCCGGCAGCATAAGCGCAATAAGGGTTATAAGCTTTATTAAAATCAAGTATCAGCCGGTCATTTTGTATGTCTTCCAATACAAAATCCAGGTACCTGCCACCAGCATAACTTTTTTCTCCGCTACCCCTGTCCGTGAAAGGAACAAAGAGGTAATTTTTGTACTGCGCATCAGCCATCAGCTGTTCACTTTGGTAAACCGTGAGCTTTAATGCAATTTTATTGACTGTAAATTTTAACAGGCCGTACCTGAAATAAGTTGATTTTTTTTGCCCGGTTGTTTTCATAACAAGGCCGGTTGTATCAGCAATCTTTTCAAAAATTGCCACTACGCGGTACTTTTCGTCCACTTTAAAAAATCTAAAAAATCGCTTATCATTACTTTTTACTATTTCGTGCGAGGCAACATAATTCTTCTGAAAACTTTCCAGGCTGTCCTTGTACGATAATTTTTGAGAGGTTACCGTTAAACAGCAGCAAAAAAACGGGAGAGCAAAACAAAATGATTTCATGATGAAAATATATTTACCGTGGGGAAAGCCTGTACAAACTTTAAGCAACTACATTTTATCGCTGGTTATATTTTTCAAGCACCACTGGCTGGAAAAGAGCTACCCAGTTAAATTAATTCATCATCAAAACATTCACGCTGCGTTGTAAAATATTGAAAGCTATTTCTGCCATCAGGTTTTCTTTATCGAGTGTAGGATTTACTTCCGTAATTTCAAAACAACATACTTTCCGGTTCTGCATAAATTTACTGATAAGGTCTTCAGCTTCTCTTTCTCTCAATCCGTTGCTAACGGGAGTACCGGTTCCTTTTGAAATGGCAGAATCGAGGCTATCAACATCAAAACTTACGTAAATATCTGTGCAATCACTCAGGTAACGCAATACCTTGCGGCTTACATTCTCAGCCCCGTTACGGCGAACCTCACTGGTAGGAATTACCTTCATGCCATGTTTTTCAATTAAAAACTTTTCTTCTTTTTCAAAATCTCTCAGGGAAATAAATACCACATCTTCGGGTAAAACTTTTTGATTTATTTTACCAATCGATTTTAGCTGGTCCCAAATTTTTGCAGTTTTTTCGTCCAGCTCATGTACTTTCATTTCTTCGTTGTCTTCTGCAATAGCAGTGGCCAGTGGCATGCCGTGCATGTTACCGGATGGGGTAGTGTAAGGCGTATGAAGATCGGCATGTGCATCTATCCATATCACACCCAGTTTACTTTTCGGCTTGGCCATTTTTATACCGGCAATTGTTCCGCCGGCATTGCTGTGATCACCACTTAATATTACGGGAAAGAAATTATTTTTCATGCTGTCACAAACCGATTTGCTTATCCGCTCATACATATTTAATACACCCTGTATTCTTTTTGCATAAGGAGATTGTATGGGTTCAAACAATAAATTATTTTGCGTTTCAATTTTTTCTGAAGGAAAGTGAACAAAGAAGTTACTCATAAAATCCAGGGCTGCAATTTTAATTGCGTCTACACCGAGGCTCGCACCGCGGGTACCGGCACCAATTTCAGACGCTACTTCTATTAGCTTAATATTTTTCATAATAAAGTTGTTTGATTCAACTGGCCTGCACAATGGCCGGTATTTTTTTATGCAATCATAATAATCTGTCCTGAAGAGGATTTATTCCCTTAATTGTACCATGGTAACCGGTAATTTTAAACCGGACGAACATTTCTTCCGTATACCAGTTTTGTTGCCTCGTTTTTTTAATAACGTCAGCATGTTCTTTCATTCCATAAGCAAAGGCTTTCATGTCTGTGGTTGTTTCCCAAATACTAAAAGTGGCCTGCTTTATCCATGGTACCTCTCCAATACCTACTGAGCTGATAAAGCCCTTTGCCTGGCTCATTTTTGCTGCAACAGGCGCCACGTTCTCCCAGAAATATTTCAATTTATTAATCCGGATTGTAGCCCTCGTTAATGTCGCCATCAACCCGTTATAAGCGCTTTTTTCACGAAACTCCCCAAACACTTTTTTCCCATCCCAAAGGCCATGGCCTTCAAACGGAGCCAACAAGATCGTAAAGGTTTCGCAATTAAAAAAATGTAACCATCCCCAAATGAAAGAACCATGAAGTAGTTTGACAACATTCGTGTTAGGTCCATCAGCAACGGTTTCAGCTCTTGTAGTAAGTATTGCCCATTGCTGCAGGTCGGGCTTCTTATCAAAAGTGCCATTCTTTCCACAACCCATTAATTTGTAAAAGCCTATTTTTTGGTTTAACCACAACGGTAGCCGGTGGATGGCCATTGCAATGAATGCGAACGGAATAAAAACCTTTGGATAGCGAATAATGGTGAGTGATACCTGCATAAAACAATGTAAGTTAGCTAAACTAAATATCCCGCCACCGCGTGATATACGTGCGTTTTTCGATGAACACTGCGAAGATGGCTTTTTAAACATATTTTTCAGTGTATTGTTCGGTTTAAAAATGTTATCGGGGTTAAGGATAGTTCGCTTTTGAAAAGTGCAGGCATTTTAGAGTCTGGTCTTCATAATTAAAATCTTTTTGTATGTCTTCAAATCGTATACTTGTTTTCAGCAGTTCCCGGGAAGGGGAAAGTGGATTTTTAGAAACCGTTGTGCCCGTAATACATTCTTTCCTCGGAGCACAACCATTGAAAATTGCTTTTATACCATTTGCAGCAGTGGAGAAAACAGGTGACGGATACCTTTCTATGGTTAACGCAGCTTTTGAAGGCCTGGCTTACAGCATTGAGCTTGTAGTTCCTTCCAATGCCAAATCAATTATAGAGCAGGCGGACGTAATCATGACGGGCGGTGGCAATACCTTTAAGTTATTACATGATATCTACCAGTATAAGTTGTTGGATTTGATCCGGGATAAAGTAAATTCCGGGGCCGTTTACATTGGATGGAGTGCAGGAGCAAATATAGCCGGGCCAACCATTGGTACAACGAATGACATGCCGATCGTAGAACCGCACAGTTTTAATTCGCTGGGATTATTTCCTTTCCAGCTAAACCCACATTATTTCAATAAGCCTATTGAAGGCTTTAATGGAGAATCCCGGGACCAACGATTGATGGAATTCAGCAAAATGAACCCGGGATTACCCATCGTTTGTTTACCGGAAGGTACTGCATTGCAATTGGAAAATAACCTCCTTACGTTCATCGGAAAAACTGCAGGATCTTTATTCTATTTTGAAAATGATGAGGCACCCTCACAAAGATTAATTAAGGTGGGAGAGGATTTATCGTTTCTAATGTAACCGGAAAATAAAAAAGCACGAAAACTATTTTAAAACCGGGTGCTGCCCGCAAAAAATAAAATTTGCATTCAATTTTTGTCGCATATCAATTACAAATCAACAGCTTTGTAATTCTATGAAAGAAAGTATTTCCTGAATTGCAGCGGTGACAGGTTTGTTTTTGTTGTAAATAATTTACTGAACGACTTGGGCTGTTCGAAACCCGGTTCGTATGCTATTTCACTTACCGATAATTGGGTTCCAGGCATTTTTTCTTTTGCCGTTTCTATTAACTCATCATGAACATGCTGTTGTGTACCCTGACCGGTTAAACCTTTTAGCATGCTGCTTAAATAATGGGGAGATACATTTAATGTTCCGGCAATATTTTGAACAGTTGGCAAGGCCATTTTTGATGATATAGACGGATTGAAACAGCTGATGAGTATATTTTCCAGGCGTTCCAGAATTTTATGGGTGGTTATTTTTTTTATCATAAACCGGCGTTGATAGAATCGTTCTGCATAAGTAAGCAACAACTTAAGCTGGGCTATCATTACATCGTGGCTAAACTTATCAATAGTGGAATGGTGCCCGGCAGTAATTTGTTTGTTCATCCCTGCGGTTTCCAGGCCATTCCGTATTTGTTCATTGGAAGCAAGTACCCATTTTAAAACCACACTTACCAATTGCCTAAAATACCCGCAGTTCCGTTTCCTGTATGCTCTTCACTTGCCACATACCTCCCTTTTCTTCCAACGATTTGGCGCTATTAATTCTTCGCCTATCGCACCGGCAATATCTACGGGAAACACCCACGCATTTTTCCACCTGTACCGTAGTTTGCCGCGATAAATCCTTCCGTTTTACCATATCAACGTAACCATAAAAATTGCAGTAGAATAAAGTGGGACACGTAGGCGTAATAGTTATATCCTGCGATAATTTATTTAGGTTCTCCTGCACATCGTGTGCACCAGGTAGAATCCCGGAGCCCTTTTCTAAGTGAGCTCCAATGGTACTGAGGTTAACTACCCGCGTTCCACCCGGCTACTGCTGATGACGGTAACGGTATATTCTTTTTGCACTAACCCTACGGTAAACGGCTAGCTGATGTTCCCGGGAGAACCTGTTATAACAACTTTCATTTTCCTTTTTTATAAAACAAAGTTTCGCTACACAAGCTGAATAACTGGAGGTAAATCTACTTTTCTTGTAAGCAATTTTCTTTTGGGGAATGGCTTTATTGTACTTTTATTGCCCGTTCGGTATTTTTCGTAGAATAAAAAACCTTCCCGGATTTTAAACGCACGATTCACCGTTTGTGCTATCGTTTATCAAACTACAAATGAACTTTTAAAAGCGATTACAGACCTATATTTGAAGTGCTTTTTCAAACTTGCATAAAAACCCACACAAAATGATTGAAACGGAAAGACTTATACTAAAACCATTAACTTACGACCAGTTGGTGAAGTATATAAAATGCGACAACTCACTGGAAGAAGAACTGGATTTAAATAAAACTTCCAGAACAATTTCCGCGGAACTAACAGAAGCGTTTGAAAAAACAATTCTTCCAAATGTCGCAGACACGAGCAAGAACTATTTGTATTCAACACTCTGGACGGCAATTTCAAAAAAGGAAAATAAAATGGTTGGAGACTTGTGTATCGTTGGCGAACCAAACCCAGACGGAGAAATAGAAATCGGTTATGGAACTTATGATGAATTTCAGAACCAGGGATATATGACCGAAATCGTAAATGGAATTATAGAATGGGCAAAATCGCAACCAATTGTAAAATCTATAATTGCTTCGTCGGATAAAGTGAATGCAGCATCCTTTAAAGTTCTTGAAAAAAATAATTTTATCCGAATCGGTGAAACAGAAACATCATTCAATTGGAAATTGGTCATGAACACACGAACAATAACTTAACAACACGCTCAACGAATACACTGACAATTGAATTTATCATCAATACCTGGCCGCAATAATGCGGACAAATCATCAGCACTTTTTAAAAGCCTGACAGGAAAAAGAGAACTTAAAAAGATGACGGCGGCTTTTTTTTATTGAATGTTTTATTGAATAAAATGACAAAGCTTTTCAAATTTATAATAACGATTTATGGATATCCAGCAGTTGTAACCTAAATGGAAGTGACACCAATGACAGAATTATTTTTTAACGGTAAACCATAATATGTTTTTAGATCTGCATTTAAACGGCTTAACCAAGAAAGCTTCAACTTTTTGTTGACTATTATGTTGCAGCTTTAGCATCATAAATTTAGCCCTTAAATTATGAAATAACATTTGTACATTTAGTCAGCAATAGTGATCGGCATATGGAACCTGGACTACAGCCACGGCGCCAGGGCGTAAACGTTGTTCGTCACGCATTTGCGATATTGCTCCAAGGTAACTTGCTGGAAAAATTACCTTTATCGAACTTAAAAGAAATCATTATCAATATGACAAACAATCGGAAATCACCAATTGAAATCACCAATGAAGACTTCAAAAAAGTTGGTTACCAATTAATTGATGCTATATCACATTTCATCGATACAATCCATGAAAGGCCTGTTACCACGGGAGAATCTCCAAAGCAAATACAATCTGTTTTAGGCAATGCTTCGTTGCCCCAACATGGCACTTCCGTTTCAGAATTATTTTCCAGGACCTCTGATTTATTATTTAACCACTCCTTACTCAACGGCCACCCTAAATTTTTGGGATACATCACTTCGTCACCAACACCGATTGGAGCATTGGCAGACCTGTTGGCCGCTGCTGTTAATCCTAATGTAGGTGCGAACATTCTAAGTCCAATAGCCACTGCTATAGAAAAGCAGACAGTAAGATGGTTGGCAGAATTTATCGGGGTTTCTCCAACCTGTGGTGGAATATTTGTAAGTGGCGGCAACATGGCAAACTTCACTGCTTTCTTGGCCGCAAGAACTGCCAAAGCCCCAAAAAATTTGAAGGAGGACGGGTTAAGGAACGATCACGGAGAAATGGTTTTCTATTGTTCAAAAGCTACCCACACCTGGATTGAAAAGGCTGCTGTTTTATTTGGACACGGCACAAAAGCTATTCGCTGGATACCAACTGATGCTGATAATAAGATGAACATAGATATTTTGTCGCAAACAATTAATGACGATGTAAAGATTGGCAAAATGCCATTTCTTGTTATTGGAAACGCGGGTGATATTAGCACTGGTGTTGTAGATAATCTGTCTGCGATAGCTGCTATTTGCAAGGCCAAAGATTTATGGTTTCATATCGATGGTGCTTATGGAATTCCTGCTGCAGTAATCCCGGAATACAAAGATTTGTTTGACGGAATTAGGGAAGCGGATTCAATTGCGCTTGACCCGCACAAATGGCTTTACGCCCCGCTTGAAGCAGGATGTATACTTGTTAAAAACCCTCAACACCTCATTGATACATACAGTTCACATCCCGTATATTATAATTTTGGTAATCAGGATGACGAACTTACAGTAAATTATCTCGAATATGGTTTTCAAAATTCGAGAGGATTTAGAGCATTGAAGGTTTGGATGGCTTTGCAGCAAGTAGGAAGAGACGGTTACATAGAAATGATTGGAGAAGATATCTCCCTATCACAACTCTTATTTGAAGAAGCAAAAAAACATCCGGAGCTCGAAGAAATAACCCAAAACTTGAGCATTACTACCTTACGATATATTCCCCTGGGCTTCACCCAAATTGAAAACAACAATAAAACATATTTGAACACACTGAATCAAAAATTATTGAATGAATTGCAACAAGGCGGGGAGGTATTTTTATCAAATGCTTTTGTTGCCGACAAATATTGTTTAAGATGCTGTATTGTAAATTTCAGGACTTCAAGTAAAGACATTTTAGAAATTGTTGACATAATAGTTAGAGCGGGAAGAAAGGTTCACAAAATGCTTCAAAGTGAATAAGAACGTTCCTTGCAATTTTGTTTCCTGCTCATGTCACACAGCCAAATGCAGTAACCAGCAAGAACGTATAATACAAACTGCGATCTACTGCGGCGAATGAAAAAACAATCAACAGCACTGCATCCGGGGCAGGCGGAATTCCGTTGGTCTTTTGGATGTAAACTTACCCTCCCCTTAAAAGCGGGGCAGAATAAAATGTACTCCCCTGCAATTCACGGCTTACTCACTGTCTTCGTTTCTTCGATAGCCTGTAAAGTATTCTATGAAGGCTGTTTCAAAAAGATGGGGCATTCATCCGCAAAAAAGCGAAAAATGATAACTCAAAAAATGCACGACATGGCGAAGAGCCAACTCAGCATTTACAAGTGGTGCAACGTAATATCATCTACATATACTTGTTAGTCGAGCTACAACTATCTGTTGCCGGCTGCAGAACGCAACTCCTAAAATGTATTCAAGAAAAATTGGAAAAAATTCCGGGATTCGTTGAGGCCTGGCTTCTAAAATAGTTATTGCGCAGTTACCGGATCTATAATTGTTGATACCTCAGTTACCACATTTGCAGGAAAACCGCCCTGTTTAGCGTGTTCAATTACCATTTCTTTATTTGGTGCAATATAAATGCAATAAATTTTATTCTCAGTCACATAACTTTGGACCCATTGTATCTGCGGGCCAAGTTTACTAAGTACTTTACAGGATGTTTGGGAAATTTCTTTTAATTCAGCTGCACTTAGTTTGCCAACATTAGAAATTTCTCTTTCGATTACGTATTTAGGCATAGTCGTTTATTTAGCTTATGAAAATACGACAAATAAAATTTTCATAGTTTAATTTTATGGTCGGTATGAACACTTCCCATTCATGCATAAGTCTGGTAAATCCCCTCTTATTTCAGCCAGAAATTTGTTGCGACTTTCGTCAAAATAACTACGAAGTTTTAATGCGGTGGAGAAAAAGGGAAGTTGACAAACTGGAAAGTAAATTGAAGAAAAATCTGTTTAATTTGGAATGGTCTTCAAAAATGCGGGCAAAACTCCCCTTATATTATCTTCATCGTAAAAACATACGGACAAAGGCAGGGGAGAGGTGCAGGTGAAAAAGCGACGCTGACTAAAATGATCAGGGCTAAAAATAATTTATGACGGTTATTCCGTTACCAGCGGTTTTCTGTACGTGTCATCCAGCGAAAAATAGCCGCCTCCAATAAAAGAAAAAACCACAACCAGCACAAGAATTAAAAACGAAAATGGCAGATCCGCAGTAGCCGTATCTTTTAAATTCACAAAAAGTATTGCACCAAACATTAAAGGTATTTGTACCAACGCTGCAAGTCTTGTAAACAAACCCACTACCAGCAGGATACCTCCAATAAGGTTTACCCAGGGGATCAAAGGAATGAGCCAGGCTGTAGCAGACAAAAACCCAGACGCGTTGAAAGCATTTTGCAGGATATCGTTGTTATTAAAAAATGTGTAGGCTTTCAGGATAAGACTAAAGCCAACCACAATTCTTAAAATAAATATCCATTTAGGTACATTTTCCCCGGTTTGGTAAGACTGATGAAGCAAGCCCATAAAAAGTAGTTTAGATGGTTAAATTTAATTTTAAGTTACAAAAAAAATAATGCATACGCAATATTATTTTATACACAGAACTGCGGCTACGCTTACCACGTGTTGTGTTCAGCTTTTAAGTTTCTTTCCGTTACATGGAGCTGGGCGCATTTAAACAGGCTGTGGAAACTGAGGGCCAAAAAGCAACGATTACCCGCCTGGTTACAAAACTACCATTGCCAGTGTATGGTTAAAATACCAGGCAAGTTATCAGAAATTCAGGATGATCATCTATTGCTTTATGATTGCGCACTTTCTGCTGCAAAATAAAATTGTAATTTTAGTCTTTAAATTAAAATATGAAAGTCTATTTCGTAAGTGGGCTGGCCGCAGACAGGAGGGTGTTCAAACATATTAAATTACCGCACGGGTATGAAATTATTCATATTGACTGGATAGCTCCGGCAAAAAATGAATCACTTGAAGAATATTCTTCAAGACTCTCAGAAAAAATTGTTCCCGGAGAGCCATTTGCTTTACTTGGTTTATCAATGGGGGGAATGATTGTAAGCGAGATCTCCAGGCAATATGCGGCGAAGAAAAAAACCAAACCCGTCATAACAATACTTTTATCAAGTGTTCCCGTAAGCCGGCATTTACCGAAACATTTCAAATTGGCCCGTTCTTTACGGTTATATAAATTTATTCCTGTAAAATTTTTAAAATCAGCCTCCTTCCTTAACCGTTTTTTTTCATCTGACAACAAAGAAGACAAGGCCATTTTACACCAGGTTATAAAAGACAGCGATCCGGGTTTTATCAGGTGGGCCATGCAGGCCGTACTTGAATGGAAAAACGAGGTCTTGCCTCAACCGCTGGTTCATATTCATGGAACAAAAGACCGGATACTACCTGCACGGTATACAAAACCAACTCACCTTATTTACAAGGCAAGTCACCTGATGGTAATGGGCAGAGCAAATGAAATAAATTTATTGCTTAGTGAAGCATTATTATCAGTGTCCCGAACATGAAACACTTTTGCTACAAAGCCGGGCAGTTGATCATTGCCAATCACTCATAGTTTTTTTGCTGCATGAAAATCAAGATCCTGCACATGCTGCCATTTGCCTTTTGAATATAGCCAGGTGCAAAATCCAGTTGCCAGGATATTCATCGTATGAAAAGATTCGGTAAGTTTTTTATGTAGAGCGGCTGATTTAAAAGCAGTGACCTTATTCTGAATCGTGATGTGTGGTTGTAAAATCTGCCTGTCGCGTTTCATAAGTAAGGTTGCAAAGTCGGCCTGCAAATCAAGATGCAATTTTTGCAACTCGGTTGAAACGATCCGGTAACTAACTACGTTACCTGTATGATCTACATCACTCACCATCATGTTAAAAGCAGCCCGCCGGGCAGATGCTTCCAGTTTCCTTTGTATGTATTCTGCTTCGGCTGGAAAAGGCAATTTGTGAATCAAAGTGCAATGTGCATTTATATAATTCCAATGTTTGGGAAAATAATTTTTCCTGAGTGCGTTGAAGAAATGCTGTGTTCCGTCATCCAGTTTAAGTGTAACGATTAAAGAACTTCCCATTTTACCGGTATTTGATTAGATTGATTTAAAGGACCATTTTGGCCAACCAGAAATGAGGGTGATTAATTTTAACTAACTTACCAATTGGTTTCTGACAGTTGACATCCTCCGTACTTTAAATTAACAAATATCAAAATGTCATGCTTAAAAGAGATCAGTATGCTAAAAATAATTAATTTTAGGGCATCTATCCTGTGTTTTTATTGCCTGCATCAATGCATTCAAAACCTTATTTTAACTTATAATCTATTTGAATGAAGTTCTATCTCATTGTTCTGCTCATTTTTATTCATCCAGTTTGTATGGCCCAGGAATGGATGGCCGAAGTAATGCTAGGTGCCTCCACTTATAATGGCGATTTAACCCAAAGAGAAATTTCGCTGCGCCGGGTGAGACCAGCAGCCACGCTGAACTTAAAATACAATAGCGGGGATTTTATAAATTTACGGGCGGGTCTTTCTTATGCAAGATTGTCTGCGAGTGATAAAAACAATCCTGACCCTGGCCTACAAAGTCGTAACCTGAGTTTTCAGACCAACATTTATGAGTTGAACCTGTGTGCTGAAATAAACATAATGGATCCCCTCACTTATTATGCATACCCTTATCTTTTTGGCGGAGTGGGGGTATTTCGGTTTAACCCCTACACGCATGATGATGAAAACCAAAAAGTGTTTTTACAACCATTAGGAACGGAGGGACAGGGCCTCAGGGAATTCCCGGATCGAAAGAAATATTCACTGTACCAGGTTTGTTTTCCTGTGGGAGGTGGTTTCAAAATCAATGTCGACAACAGGTACGAGATCGGAATTGAATTTGGATACCGTATCCTGTTAACTGATTACCTGGATGATGTAAGCAAAACATACGTCAGCCTGAAAGCGCTCCAGGAAGCAAACGGTCCAAAAGCCATAGAACTCTCGTATAGAAAAAAAGCACCTTTTACAGAAGAAGGCGAAAAACGAGGCAATTCCCGTGTAAAGGATAGTTACTTCTTTAGCGGGATAAAAATTGCAATACCCATTGGAGGCGAGCGAACTAATTATTAAATCCGGTAAATAGGTTGTGAATGTATAAATGCATTTGATAGCCTGTCCAATTTATTTTCCCCATACACATAAAGGCTGCCATCAGGTATTATAAAAAAAACCCTTTGAATTTACAAAGGGCCCTTTTCATTTGTCTAAACTTTTTATTTAACGGTTATCAACAGCGGCTGAAAAATATTTTTCTTTACCCGGGCCCTTCCAACAAACTGTGTATTGTTGATGCGGGTAAAATTTGCAGGAAAAAGCATTACATCTTCTTCCCTTGTATCAAATAAAAGTGCTTTTGTTAACAGTCCTTTAGGATCAAGTTTTGCGACGACAACCTGTCCACCAAAGCCGTCCTGGTGATATTTTGCCACATCATCGTCCTCCATTTCCATATTCTTTTTATTATCCAGATAGAGGAAATAAAAGCCACTGGCATCACTGATAAGTTTGAAACCCATTGTACCACGGTAGGGATTTTTTTTCTGGTAGCTATCGCGGGAACCGCTTCTTTGCTTTTTTGGGATTTTCCTTAACCACTCAAATTGCCCTGTAGCACTGATCTTAGCAGCAAGGATGTCTTCATAATAAAAGGTATAGGTGTAATTTGAACTTCCTAATCCTATTCCAACGCCTCCAAAGCCGCCTATTCCCCTGTTATTGTTATTATAATGTTCAACAACATAAAATTCTTCACAGGCTATAAAAACGCTGCCGTCACTTAATACATCCACACTTCTTACTTTAATATTGGGAGCTTCGTAATCATCTTTCTTTTCCATCCGTCTCTTGCTCCTGGCAGATTCAAACTTTGTAAGTTCTTCCAGTGGGAATTCATAATAACCATTTTTATATTTTACTACTTTTCCTGAAGCATCCAGCTGTGCTAAAAAGATACCGTCGGTTCCTTTTCCTTTCGACTTTTTGCTGTACGTACAGGCTATAAGCATTTCATGGAGCGCACTTTCTATCAGGGTTGTTTCTCTTATAAAATTGTCATCAATGGAGATGCTTGACGTGATCACTTTCTTACTATCCTTTGTAAATTTTAATACTTCAAAATGATAGGCGGGCATACCCGTTTCTTTATCTTTTTCTTTGCGTTTCTCTGAATCGTACACTTTGGCCAGGATGTAACCGTTGCCCTGCGAATCCATTGAAAAATCAGAATTATCCATGATTGCTTCTGTATATGGCATGCTGAATTCGCCACCCCAAAGCTTGGTCATGTTTTCGTCAAAAACATAAAACCCAATTTTATCATAGTTCAATTTATCTTTTTTCTCCTCGGGCCACAACCGATAGGTTACCAATACTTTTTTATGATCTGCATCGTAGTCATAAGAATACTTTTGCGTGGTCTTTATATTAAAAAATCCGTTATTGGTACTTAGGCCAGCTATTCTTGTGGTTTCAATCAACTTCCTGTTGCCATCAACAATCTTACCGCTGGAAACATCAATTTTATCGCAATAAAGAATTTCTTTTCCTCCACTCTTATCCCAATCACTGTGGAGCCAAAAATAATTCGTGCCAAAATCAAGTACGGTTTCACTATTCAGGTTCCTCGTTGCATCCTCAAGCGGAATAACTTTGTCAGAACTTTGCGACAGGGATTTTGGGTCAAACCGTAAAATAGTAAGTTCTTCCTTCTTCAGTGAAAGATTTACAATACCATCCTTGTCGTTACCGAAAAAAGACAAATCCTCCGATTTGCGGGGCAATTCATACTCAGCACCAAGTTTAAAGGTGAATTTGTTGCTTTGTCCGTAAGAAAAAGCTGAAACGAAGCTCACCGCTCCGAGTAATAGATATCTCATCATACAGTTACAGATTTTGTTGCCTAAGCAAGGTTTGGTAAAAAATAACACACGAATTTATTAAGAATGTCGTGTTTAGCCTAATCAATTTGTAAAACACGGTTGGTTATTAATAATGTCCCCAGGCGTAGGCGTTGTAACCTGCTCCAGGCTCAGAAAAATTGCATCTAAGCACATTTATTCATCCACCTCATATATTGCCCGGTCATTTCATGTCTACATAACAACATTTTTCATTCATGGTACGAAACAATCAATTTATCCCTTTTAAAGTACAACGCTGCAACATTTAATGGTGGCTTTTCCATATCAAATTAAATAAAAAGTTACATGAGAAAGTCAATTTTGCCGATTTTAGGGATGCCTGCCGGTTTACAATCAATGACACAAGGTGCCGGCAAAATTTCCGGCACAGTTACAGATGAAAAAAGAACAAGGCCCTGGCCGCTATTGCGGTATCCTTGATGAATAGTAAAGTCACGTCGGTCTTGTTGATGTTCCCCGGTCGTTTTTAAGGTCGGTAGAAAACATGCAAATATTTATTTCTTTGATTAATTCCTTTAATTTTTCTGTGGCAGGTTCACCGGTTAAATTTATTATTTCATCCATGACACTATTTTTTTAGGGAGGAATAAATTTTTTGTATCCGAATAGCAAGCCGCACGAATCCAGCTTCTTTTGAGCAGGAAACTCAAACACATCGCAATAATATAGCAAACAAACACGGGGTAATCGGGCGATAATCAGAGTGATTTGCAAATATTTTTTCAACGTCCAACCTGCTAAAAATCCTACAGGGTACCTAAAATGAAGGCTGTTTTATTTGATTTTTCAAAAAATAATATTATTTTTGAATTGAAGTCAGGCAACGAACTGACTTTCTTGCCACTCATCCTCTGGATTTCTCTATTCCATCCTCCCCAATGTAAACCCTTCTTATTCCTTACATTAAACAACTGTTATGAAAAAAATCTTTACAACGCTATTCGTATTGGCTTGTGCCTACGCTGCTACTGCGCAACCTTATGCAACGGGAAAAAGAACCGTTAGTTTTTTTGACAATTCCAGATCGGCCCGTGAAATAAGTACAGACCTCTACTATCCTGCCAACACTGCGGGAAATAATGTTGCCCTTGCAAGCGGCACAGCTAAGTTTCCAGTGGTTGTGTTTGGTCACGGTTTTTTAATAAGTACTTCTGCCTACAAATGGCTGGCAGACTCACTTGTGAAGAATGGTTATATCGTGGCATTCCCTACAACTGAAGGTGGCATTCTTCCTTCACATCTCAACTTTGGCCTTGACCTGTCTTTTTTATGCAGCCGCATTACTTCATTAAATGATTCATCTTCTTCTTTTTTGTCTCAGCGTGTGGTAAAAAGAGCTGCAGTTGCCGGACACTCAATGGGCGGTGGGGCTAGTTTTTTAGCGGCTGCTGTTCAAAATTCGTCTATTAAGGCAGTGTTTAATTTTGCCGCGGCTGAAACTACGCCATCTGCAACCGCTGCAGCTTTTTTGGATTTTAAGCCCACACTTGTTTTTAGTGGAAGCAGTGATTGTGTGGTTCCGGATTCTGTACAGGAAAAGATGTACAACAATATACTGATTGCCTGTAAAACATATATTAACATAACGGGAGCTCTACATTGCCAGTTTGCAAATAATAACTTCATTTGCCAGGCAGGGCAGATAGCTGCCGGATGCGGATTCACATCCCTTGGCACTCAAACGGTACTAAGCAAAACATCTTCGCTTGTACTACCATTTCTAGATTATTATTTAAAAGATATTTGCCTGAGAGGTGATGTTTTTGTAAATACTTACAACAGCATCACGGGAGTGACTAAACGCAGGTCAAGCTTTCCCTTTCCTTCCTGTGGCGTACTACCGGTTAAACTCCTGAGCTTTAATGGAAAAATTGCTGACAATCATTCTAATTTATACTGGACAACGTCCTCGGAAGAAAATTTTGATCACTTTGAATTAGAAAGAAGTGCAGATGGCAACAGCTTTAGGCTTTTAGGAAAAGTCGCTACAAAAGCAGTCAACGGAAGTGGGGCTTCTTATAGTTTGATCGATGCATACCCTTACGCAGGTATGAATTTTTACCGGTTGAAAATGGTTGATCGCGACGGAACCTTCGCGTATTCAGGAATAATCAAACTTGAAACAGCTAAGAAATCAGTTGCTGTTACTCAATTGTATCCTAACCCGGTAAAGGATATATTAAATGTTCAGTTACAGTCCGAAAAAAGGCAGGTTGTAAGTATCGGTGTATTTGATGTAACCGGTAAGCAATTAACACTTAGCTCAGTTTCATTACTTACAGGCATCAACAACACCAGCGTTGTGTTAACTAAATTCGCAGCAGGAACTTATATTCTTCAATATAAAAATGACCGTGGAGGTTTTGTTGGTACCTTCAAAGTAGTTAAAGACTAAAAAAAATATTTATAAAATAAAAAAGGAAGGTTGTTAGTTTAACCTTCCTTTTTATTATTTATCATGGTAAATCAATCAACCCCAGAAACTCCAGCTATCAGTTACATAGTTGGAATGCCAGTTGGTTTCAGGCCAGTGTTCTTTGTTAAATCCAGGAGCCTTTTCCAATGTTTCCTTTTTTTCATTGAATCTGAAAACTTTATTGTCGGGATCAACGGATAACAAGCTGAACGGGATAGCAAAATATTTTTCGCCAATTCCGAGAAAGCCGCCAAATTCGATAATATAATATTCAATTTTACCACTCCTGATGTCCAACATAACGTCCTTTATCGAACCCATATCTTCACCGTCATTATTCAATACTGTATCGCCGATTACGGAAGAGGCTGTCAAAAAACGAAGCGGCTGGTTAACATTAGGAAGCTCTTCGCTCTCGCCCGTAAAATTTGCCTTAAATGTATTTTCCATAATTGTATTATTTTATTGTGAAAAAAAATTGAACACCAAAGTTATCAAAATTTAAACCTGACAGGCATTATTACCTTGCAAATTTACAGGCCCGTTAGTTCTTTGACGTCTTTGGACGTCACTTTTAAAATAGCATTTCCCGGGCTGCTCGACGCGCTTTTCTGAATGAGATAAATACCTGGTAAATTAGAGGAAGTAACCTCATTTTCATTTATTAAGTGAGAAAGCTTTGTAATTGATGTTGTAAGTATATATTAGAGGTATATTGAGTTGAGTTTAATCCATTTTAAAATAATTAATCCCCCTAAACCCTTCAACTTATGCCAGCAGGAGAAAAAATTGACCTTAATTATGCCCGCCAATTAGCCCAAAATTATGCTGATACAAAGCTTGGCACTTTGTTGCCTTCAAATGATACAAAATCTGTATGGTTTTCCAGCCCGATAATTCTGAAGGCATTAGGTTTGGATCCTAACATAAGTACTGGCGGTGTGACGGGGATCCGCATCTATTTTGGTGCCTATAAACAGGAAATTGGTTATCCACGAAACGCAGCAGACCAGGACAAACTAACACTTATCATGGTGCCTACAGGAGTAAATGAAATTATTATTGACCGCGGCGGAATAAAAGAAGGAGCATTTCTCGACAATATTGACGAAGGACCCGGAGGCGGCAAGATACAACCTTCCTATCCGGTTGGGCCGGCAAAAGATTCAAATTCTATCACTAATGAGGGGCAGATGATGCCACCACCAGCCGGGGGTATAGCACCTGGATTACTAAATTGGTAAAGCACACTATTTGTTAGACTATATCTACATATCGTTTATTGCCTTATCCGTTTTGAGCGGCCTTTTTTTTGTATCAAAATCAAGCCACATAGCTTATAAGTTGTTTGTGTTTATTTTGGTAATTACATTGTTGAATGAAGTGATGTGCTATAGTTTGAAACAAGTGGGATTAAAGCGCACTTATATTTTCTATAATATTTACTATTACGTCCGGTTTCCATTGCTTGGTTTGATTTTTCAGACCGTTTTTGCAAAAAGAAATAAAGCGGCTGTTTATTTCACTACCGGTTTTTTCTTTGTTTCCTTCTTTCTTTTTTTTATTTTTTTTCAGTTGTACGAAGGCCTCAACAGGCAGGTTCATACCAGTTACCTGTTGATTGGCGGAGTGTTTGTGATAATTAATTGCCTCTTGTTATTTTATCAGGCTATGAAGGAGGAAGAGTTGATTGGTCCTTTTTCATTTCCGTTTTTCCTTTGCAGTGTGGCGCTGTTTCTGTATTTCCTGGGAATTCTCCCCTTTTTTGGAATTTTAAATATCCTGGTAATAAAATATTATTCGGCCTCCGGCAACCCTGCTCTAATTGCTAAATCACTCAGTATCATAATTTATTCATTAATTTCAATTGACTATTATTTACAATGGAAAAGAATGAAATCGTCATACTGATTTATACTTTTACCATTATACTCGTGGCGCAGGGCATCTTTTTGCTGCTTTTTTATTTTCTTTTTCAGAAAAAACAAAAGACAAATAAAGAGAAGATTGTTGCCTTGAACCAGGCCTTTCTTCAAACCCAAATTGAGATACAGGAGCAGACACTTAAAAATGTAAGCCAGGAAATTCATGACAATGTGGGACAGGTGCTCAGCCTTGCAAAACTCAATCTCTTTACACTTACGAAAATAGCAGATGATGACAAGCAAAAGCTGAACGATACAAAAGAACTTGTTAGCAAGGCCATCAACGATCTACGCGACCTTACCAGGAGCATGCACGGCGAAATGATTGCGGAGATCGGGTTACAAAATGCTGTGGACCATGAATTAAAAATTCTACGCAATACCCGGAAATTTAAAACCTGCTTAACAGTAGCAGGAGAGCCCTACAGACTTCAGCCCCAAACACAAACGGTTATCTTCCGGATTCTTCAGGAAGCCCTGCACAATGACATCAAACATTCCAAGGCAAAAAATATAAGCGTACATTTTAATTATGATGTGAAAGCATTTGTGCTGACCCTAAAGGATGATGGGATTGGGTTTGACACGAATAAATTGAATCATGCAAAAACCGGGATTGGTTTAAAGAGCATGGAAAGCAGGGCATCAATGATCGGTGGGGAATTTTCGATAAACTCATTTCACAACGAGGGCACTACGGTCACAATAAAAATACCCAAGGAACCGGGAGCCCAACCTCCGGGAAAATTGTTGTAATTTTTTATAATCTAAATCATTTAAAAATGGCGAAGCTGGCTTTGGTTGATGACCATGTTTTACTCAGAAACGGGCTTTCGGTGCTTGTAAAAAATCTTGGACACGAAGTACTGTTGGAAGCGAGCAACGGCCAGGAATTTATCGAGAAATTAAAGCCGGGCCTGCTTCCCCAGATCGTACTGATGGATATCAATATGCCGGAAATGGATGGATATGATTGTACCAAGTGGCTAAAAAAAAAATATCCTGATGTAAAAGTGCTGGCCTTGAGCATGTATGACAACGAGGTCTCCATTATACGGATGCTGCAAAGTGGTGCAAAGGGGTATATATTAAAAGACAGTGATCCTGCGGAATTGGAAGTTGCTATAGACGCACTGGTGAATAAGGGATTTTACTATTCTGAGCTGGTAAGTGGCAAAATGATAAATGCCATTAATAAAATGGAGGAGACGGAGGCAGTTTTGGGGATAAAATTAAATGACCGGGAAATTTGCTTTTTAAAACACACCTGCACGGAATTAAGTTACAGGGATATAGCCGACAAAATGTTGGTTAGCCCACGCACGGTCGACGGATACCGGGATGCGCTGTTTCAGAAATTGCGGGTGAAGTCGAGGGTAGGGTTGGTTGTCTATGCTATCAGGAACGGGATTGTTGATTTGCAGTGAGCCTTGGGTAACAACCACCCGCGATCACTATTCACGTTAAATTCGGGTAAAAATCATCATGTAAAAACCAGGTTCTATTCGTTGTGGTAAAATCTTAATTTTATAGAAAATAACTTTTCTGCCAAAAAATACTCATGCACCCGATAAGAACAGTTAATGTTACCCGTTACCTCGCCGCTTTGCGTGAAGGAGGTTCGATGCCCGCGATTGCCGAGGCAGATGACGGTTTTTTATATGTACTCAAATTCCGCGGTGCAGGCCAGGGGGTGAAGGCGCTGATTGCAGAATTGATTGGTGGTGAAATTGCCCGCAGGATCGGTTTGCAGGTACCTGAAATCGTATTTGCCAACCTTGATGAAGCCTTTGGCAGAACTGAACCCGATGAAGAAATACAGGATTTGAATAAAGCAAGCGTTGGCCTCAACCTGGCGCTTCACTATCTCTCCGGTGCCGCTACTTTTGATCCGCTGGTTACTACAATTGATCCCATCTTAGCCTCACAAATCGTGTGGCTGGATTGCCTGCTGATGAACGTAGACCGTACTTCCCGAAATACCAATATGTTGATCTGGCGAAAAGAATTGTGGCTGATTGATCATGGGGCTGCTTTGTATTTTCATCATTCCTGGGATAACTGGCAGTTGAAAGCCCTGCAACCATTCCCGCAGGTGAAAGACCATGTGTTATTGCCGCAAGCTACTGAACTGGACAAAGCAGGTATCTTAATCCGGGCTGTACTTACGAAATCAGTAATTCACGATATTGTTTCCCTGATCCCGGGCGAATGGCTTACCGAAACGGCTGCACCCTTTGAGTCATTGAAACAGCATCGTGATGCATATGAACAGTTCCTCAACTCAAGAATCACTCATTCAGAAATTTTTGTAAAAGAAGCCCTTTATGCAGGAACAACACTTATTTGAGTATGCCATCTTACGGGTTGTTCCACAGGTTGAAAGGGAAGAATTTTTAAATGCCGGCGTAGTTTTATACTGCGCCAAACAACATTTTCTGCATGCGAAATGTTACCTCAACGAAACCCGCTTAAAAACCTTCCCCTGCAAACCCGACATGCAGGAGTTGGGCGCTTATCTCACAGCGTTTGAGCGTATATGCATTGGCGGTAGCACTGCTGGTCCAATAGGAAAATTACCCGCTGCGGAGCGTTTTCGATGGCTCACTGCAACCAGGAGTACCGTCTTACAAACTTCAAAAGTACATCCGGGCTTTTGTAAAGATGCGGGGGAAATGCTCACGCGGATCTTTAACCAGTTCGTGTTATAAAGAACCGGGTGACGTCCTGTATTCTGCTGAAACAAGGCCACGTTTATAATTCAATCAGCAGGTGACCCAACAACTGTAAATCCGGTCGATGGTTATTTTATTGACCGGCACTTGCACTCATAATAAACCAGCCATTGAGTAGAAGATAAACCAACAAAAGCAGTTGAGCCGCAATCATGTCAAACCTGTTTGCACTTTGCATACCACTTTTTTTGGCCAGTTTTATAGAGTAAGCTGTACAGGTAATCACCGCAAAAATAAAGACAAGCGTTATACCATGCAGGCTGTCAACCAATGTAAAAGTAGTGGATTCGGGAAGAGCAGAATCTATGATGTACTTGTTACCAATTACTGCAAACAAAGAACCTACGCTTAATCCAAACCGCGAGTCAATGTTGTCGGCATGAATATAAAAACATACATAAGCAATCAAAAATGAAACATACATACCCAGAAACATTTTCCAGAAAAGGCTCATAGCATCACGCGTGATGCCGATGCTTACACGGTAAGCGCTGTATTCAGTATGAGGTTTCTCAAGGCTTTCGTCGCCAAAGGCTGTTTCATATTCTTTATTCCTGATGCTGATATCAAAGCTATCAATATTCCATCCCCTGAGTGTGAAACGCGGATCAAAATGTTTTCCAAGTGTATCGCTTTTAAAAATCAGGGACTTGGAATCAAACTGGGAATTTTCTATCGAAAGCATTAAATGCTGGCGGTCAAAAGGGAAATTTTCCGTCTTCCAGGAATCCTTCATTACACATTGGAGTTTCATGAGTAAATACATTTTACCATCCGTTGAGTCAATGGTAGAAAATGATTTTGAAACTGTTTTGGCGTTTGGGATTTCCAGGTTTTGCACAAAGTCGAATTCCCTGTTCCTGTACTTTAGCCAAAGCCAGAAGGTAATGGTATATTCTTTTTCTTTAAAATCTATATCATGGATGCTGGTCACATAAATTCCTGTTGAGACTGTATCGGGGGCGCTCTCCTGGGCCTTGAGATTTAAAACAAAAAAAAATGTAAAAATTGATAAAGCTAAATAAGGTAATACTTTCATGCCCTTCATAAAATAATAACAGTTATTAAATTGAGAACGAAGTTATGTAGTTGTTGAATTTTTTTAACATTTAATCCCTTGCTGCTCCTCACAGCACAACGCAGTTGTAACAACTGCGTTGATAAAATGAAGCTCACCTTGCCTGAATAATCGTTTTGAATTGGAAAAGCCACGCTATATTTTAAAGCCGCCATTAATTATTCATCATATCTGTATCCTCTGCCCGATGTTGCATCCTGCACTTCCTGGTGGCATGAATATTGCAAAAGAGCGATAAATTGCCGATCATGAAAAAAATACTGATGTTGTGCGTTTTTGCAACCTCATTTTTTGCCTCAGAAGCACAAACCCGAAAGTCAAAGACAAAAAAATCTAAGAAATCTGCTGTAACCCGCCAGGCGGGCATACAGGCAAGGTTCGATAGCCTGCAAGCCAAACGTCAACACAACATCGATTCCACCCTTACTTACCAGTTCCGGTATGACTCGGTAAGGAAAGAGAACGAGCGTATGGCAGACGAAAAATTCCAGCAGGAGCAGATGGCCTGGAAGGAAAATAAGTACAGGGAATTGGATAGCAGCAACAAAACACAATGGAGTGCATTGAGTAAAGATCATGAACACTGGCTTAATGTACAAAAAGAGAGAGATGCCGTGAATAAATCAGCAAACCTTTCGGCTTACCAGGACCGCCAGGTAAATTACATCAACCAGTCAAGTTTTGAAAAAGCAAAAAAAATAAACGCAGATACCTTAATGGATGATAAGCAGAAAAAAGATCAGCTTGTTAAACTGAATGGAGAAAGAAGAGGCAGCATTAAAACAATTGTTGGAAAATCGAAAGAAAAAAAATTAGAGAAAGCACGTAAAGAAAAAAAAACGTCCTCTGATTTTGAGGCTCAATGGATCAACGAGCTTGATGGATATGTTAAGAGTTGATAAAAAATTATTACAATGGAACGGAACGGAACATATCTATGATGATCCGTTTTTTTATTCTCATTAATGTCTCATCACAGTTCCTTGCTCACTTAATAACTACTTCCTTAACAGTCTTTTCACCCAGTGCCTCATTTACACGTTCAATGATTTTTTCTTTTTGGTATAGCAATTCATTTTTTAATGGAGCCACGGTGGAGGTGATAAAAAGTGTGTTCCCGATAATCTGAATTTTGTCTGTGTATTTGGCAATTGTTTTTCCCATAATCTCTTCCCACAACGCTTCTATTTGCACAGCCTGGATACCATGTTTGAGGCGGCTATGTTTTAAAAACTGCTGCATGGCCTGTTGCAAAGAAAGTTCACTCATCTAGTAAAGTTACAATTTTATATTAGCCACCCATCTAAACCCGGTTCATCTTTCGTTATTTCACCCTTTGATGTATTTTACTTATTTACCTCACAATTCCACTATCTGGAATGCTACACCCAGTTTCTCAAAGGCCTCTTCCAGCCTTTCGCGGTGTGTATCGGTAATAAAAACTTTACCCTGGTTTTCATTGCATACCCAATGGAGCAATTGCTGCATCCTGCGATCATCCAGCTTTTCAAAAACATCATCCAGCAAAAGAAGCGGCGCAAATCCTTTGTTGAATTTTAATATTTCGAACTCAGCCAGTTTTAGGGCAAACAATAAACTTTTTCGCTGCCCCTGAGAAGCGATGTTTTTAAACACCTGCCCATTTAGTAAAAATCCTATGTCATCTTTATGTATCCCGGCATTACTTCGTTGTACCAAAAGGTCTTTACTGCGGTACGCTTGCAGCAGGCTTTCAAAAGAATATGCATTCAGTTGGCTGATATATTCAAGTGAAACTGTTTCAGCATTGTTTGATATCTGTTTATAAAATTGCTGTACCAGCGGGATTAATTTCGTTAAGAATACCTTTCGTTTTGCATGTAAACTTTTGCCCGGTGAAATAAGTTGTTCGTCCAATATTTCGAGAACGGTTATTAAATCACCTTTACCATCCTCCATTTTTTTTAACAAGCTGTTGCGCTGTTGTAACACTTTGTTGTAAGTTATTAATTCCTGCAGGTAACCCGCATCCACCTGGCTTAAAACGGTGTCAACAAATCTTCGCCTGCCTTCACTACTGCCTGTGATCAGTTCTATATCATCAGGTGCAATCATTACAGCGGGAAACAGCCCAATATGCTTTGAATATTTTTCGTATGGGATGTCATTCAGCGAAAATTCTTTTTTCACTGCGCCGCGATGAATGCAAATTACTTTTTGCAAGTCTCCCTGTCTTTCAAAAAGAGCCTCAAGCCGAAAACCCTCTTTTTCAAAATTTATATTCAATTGGTCCGTACTGGAAAAATAGCTTTTAGTAAAACAACAGTAGTAAATCGCGTCCAGCAAATTTGTCTTTCCCTTGCCATTTAAACCACAAATTCCAACTACATTTTCGGGAAATTCAAATGAGGTGAAGTCGTAATTCTTAAAATGAGTGATGGTTATTTTATTGAGCCTGAGCATGCAGAATGCAAGATAAGAGAAGCTGGCATCTTTTTAAAAAGATGTCACTACCAAAAAGAATTAAGTGATTATTAAACTAATTTTATATTCCGGTGTTCCTGCTTTACGGCCTGGCACCTAAACCGGAAACAACTTATGAAGGCAATATGGTTGATTATTTTTGTTCTGGCTACCCAACCATTCACGCGAGCTCAAAAATGTAAATTTTGAATGGGCAAAACAATTCGGTGGACCAGTAAATGAATATGCCACCGCTATTAGGTTGAACGCTTCAGGAAAATTATGCGTTACGGGCTACTTCGAAGGCACAACGGATTTTGACCCTGGCCCAGGAACTTTCTCCTTGACGGCTGCAGGGGTTTAAGATATTTTCATTTCCAGCATAGATACAGATGGAAGCTTATTATGGGCTAAAAGGATAGGTGGGCCCAATCTTGAAATTGCTTACGCTATTACAACCGATGCCTTTGGCAATATTTTTCTTACGGGCAGCTTTGCAGGCACGGCCGATTTCGATCCGGGCACAGCTGTATATAGTCTAACCTCACTTGGTCTACAGGATATTTTCATAGCAAAGTTTGATGCTTTGGGAAACTTCATCTGGGCCCGGCAAATGAAAGGAAATTCCGGTGGTTCATTGGGGAATACAGAAGCTGTAGGTTATTCAATTGCGGTCGATGCCTCTGGTAATGTTTTTACAGCCGGTATTTTTAACGGTGGCACTGTTGATTTTGACCCTGGAGCTGCCGTGTACAACCTTACCACTTCTTTAAACCCTGCAGGTGGAGATGATGATATTTTTGTATCGAAATTGAATGCCAACGGTAATTTTGTGGCTGCTGGTAAAATCGGTAGCGCTGGTTCAGGGGAAATTACAAATTCAATCGTATTGGATCCCGCAGGAAATGTTTACCTGGCAGGTTCATTTCCAAATACTGTTGATTTTGATCCGGGTTCTGCTGTTACCGAACTTACGGCGCTTCGTGCTGACAATTTCATTTGCAAATTAGATGGAAATTTTAATTTCATCTGGGTAAAACACCTGAAAGGCAACAATGAATTCGCTTCTACTTGTGCCATAACACTTGATGCGGGGGGAAATATTATTACCACCGGATTGTTTTATTCTACGGTCGATTTCGACCCTGGTCCCGCGACAAACACACTCGATTGTAACGCCGGTCACATTTTTATATTAAAGCTAAATCCATCGGGTGATTTTCTATAGGCAAAGCCGGTGGGCAATAACCCTGCTATCTCTAATTTTGTTTCATCGGTTACGACCGATTCGCAAGGATATATATATTCAACAGGCTACTTTCAACAAACCGTCGATTTTGATCCCGGTCCGGGCACTTATAATCTTACTTCCTCCATTTACCAGGATATGTATGTCTTAAAACTTTCCCCGCTGGGCAATTTTGCGTGGGCAAAAAAGATCGGCAGTTCCTCCTCCTTCGAAATCCCAAATGGAATTGCCGTTGATCCTTCATTAAATGTTTACACGACTGGTTATTTCACCGGCACTGCCGACTTTGACCCTGGCAATGCATCTTATAATATTGTTACCAAAGGGTTTTCGGATGTTTTTGTACATAAAATGTCTAACTGTATAAATGGCACTACCTCCACTATTACAACAGCGGCTTGCAGCAGCTACACTTTAAACGGTCAAACTTACACTACGGGCGGAACCTACACCCAGCAGCTTACCAGTGTTTCTGGTTGCGATAGTACCCTGGTACTTAGCCTTATCTTAAACAATACAACTGCTGGTTTCAGTGCAGTTTCCTGCAATAGCTACTTGTGGTTGGGCCAGGAATATTTTGCTTCCGGAACTTACCGCGACACCACAACCAACGCAGCAGGTTGCGACAGTATACTAACTCTTACTCTTGTTATAAATCCAACTGTATCTACTTTTATGAATGCCTCTATTTGCGCCGGGCAAACGTATGGAAACCTTACAGTAAGCGGAATTTACCGGGATACATTGGTAAATGTAAATGGGTGCGACAGTATTGTAATTTTAGATTTAAAGAATAATGCGGCCTCTTTTTCTTTCGTAAACAGTACTATTTGCCCTGGCCAGGGTTACGAAGGGCACGACTCAGCAGGAATTTATGTGGATACCCTGGTTGCTTCAAGCGGTTGCGATAGTATCCGAAAGCTGGATCTGAAAATAAAAAAAGATTGTACGAAATCCGGTATACCCAACGCATTCACCCCTAACGGTGACAGGTTAAATGACCTGTTCAAACCCATTTTTGACAAGCCTGTTTATGATTATGAACTGGTGATATGTAACCGCTATGGTCAAAAAATATTCCATACAGAAAATTATATGCTGGGTTGGGATGGCAAAACCAAAAACAAAGACCAGCCGGCAGGGGCGTACATTTTTCAACTTCGCTACAAATTCGGCAGCGGCGCCCCAATTTTTAAAAGGGGTACAATAATATTATTGAGATAATGGACTTTTGAGCGGCAATCCAACAGGGTTGGCGTACATAAATCAGCGGCTCAAATCTAAGCGGCAGTCAGTAATTCCCAAACTATTAACAGCTGTGAATCATTGTAGCATTTCTCCCTTATCTTTGCCGCCTAAATTTTACGTTATTGGCAACAAAGTTTTCCAAAGAAACTTACCTGTATTGGTACGAGTTAATGCTTCTTTTGCGCCGTTTTGAAGAAAAAACAGGTCAATTATACGGGATGCAGAAGATCAGGGGCTTTTGTCATTTGTACATTGGACAGGAAGCTGTGGCTGCCGGATGTATGACAGCCACGAATCCTGATGATAAATTTATTACTGCTTACCGGGATCATGCCATTGCCATAGCGAAAGGAATATCTGCAAAATCCTGTATGGCAGAACTTTTTGGAAAGGCCACAGGCTGCAGTAAAGGCAAGGGTGGAAGCATGCACTTTTTTGGTTTGAAAGAAAATTTTTTCGGTGGTCATGGTATCGTAGGGGCACAGATAGGAACAGGCGCCGGCCTTGCGTTTGCGGAAAGATACCGGGGAACAACTAACGTAGTACTTTGCTTTTTTGGAGATGGCGCTGCCAGGCAGGGCATGTTACATGAGACCTTCAATATGGCGATGTTGTGGGACCTGCCCGTTGTTTTCATTTGCGAAAACAATCACTATGCCATGGGAACTTCCGTTGCAAGAACCAGCAAAACACTTGACATTTATAAAATGGCAGATGCCTACGAAATGCCCGCTGATACCGTGGATGGCATGAGCCCCGAAGCTGTGCACGATGCTATCCTTCGGGCTTCAAACAGAGCCAGGGAAAAAGGCGGTCCCACGCTCCTGGAAATAAAAACATACCGCTACAAGGGACACAGTATGAGCGACCCCCAAAAATACCGCACCAAAGAAGAACTTGAAGAATATAAATTAAAAGATCCGATTGAACACGTGTTGAAAGTTTTAAAAGATCAGTACAAACTCAAAGATGAAGAGGTTGAAGCAATTAACGAAAGAGTAAGATTAGAAGTTGAGGAGAGTGTAACATTTGCAGAGGAAAGCCCCTGGCCGGATGATAATGAATTGTTGAAAGACGTTTATATCCAGGAAGATTATCCTTTCATTACAGATTAATAAAAAGACAAGTATTATAAATTAACCACCACCAGCTTACGATGGGTAATCTTACACTAATAATTTTAAATTCATAACCAACACTAAAGATGGCAGACACTAAAGAAACAACAACCACCGTAATCGGCCCCGAAAATAATGAAGCCTTGGTAAAGGCAAGAAGTTTTTGGGATAAATACAGCAAACCGATTATTTATGCAGGTAGTGCGGTTATCCTGGTTATTGCAGGATGGTTAGGGTATCAGAATTTTATCAAAATACCCAAGGAAAAAGAAGCCAATGCACAGATATTTCCGGCAGAAGCAATCTTTGACAAAATGGCGACTACTGAGTTTAATAAAGATTCAGTTAACATAGCACTCAATGGCGGTTCGGTAGAAGGCAGAAAGGTAACCGGCCTGTTAAAACTGATCAGTAAATATGATGGAACGCCTGCCGCCAACAGGGCCAAGTACATGGTAGGAGCCAGTTATCTCCAACTTAAAGAATTTGACAAGGCGATAAAATATTTGAAAGATTTTGACGGAAACGGCGCCGGCCAGGTAGAAAGTGCAGCATACCTAATGTTGGGACATGCATATTCTGAACAAAAGAAAACAGAGGACGCACTGAGCTATTACAAAAAGGCAGCGGATGTAAATGCCAGGGACGAATCACTTTCTCCCAATGCCTTGTTGATCGCAGCTTCTTATGCAAATGAAATCGGGAAATCAAAAGATGCGATTGAACTTTACAGGAAATTAAAAGATAAATATCCTACCAGCGCCTCTGTTACGAACGGAGAAGTAGATAAGCAACTTGCCAAACTGGGAGAAATGAACAATCAGTAGACTTGAATGATTTAAGTGAAAATTTATGACCATAGGTTCACCTGCTATTACAGATACTACGGGCATCTTGTTATCTAAGAATGCCTGTGTTGTTATTGTGCGTACCGAATGGAATGCAGCTATTATTGATTTGTTGGAAGAAGGCTGCAGGGAAGTTCTGGAACAACACAACATTCACTATAAGGTCATTAATGTGCCGGGGGCCTTTGAAATACCCTTTTGTATAAAAAGTTATTGGGACAATCACAAGTACAAAGATGACAAACCTCACGCGTTTATAGCATTGGGTTGCGTGCTTCGCGGAGATACGCCTCACTTTGAATATGTTTGCAAAGCTGTAACCGACGGTATTGTACAGCTAAACCTGTTGCTTCCGGTGCCGGTTATTTTTGGAATCCTTACTGTGGACAATCAATCCCAGGCTGACGGAAGAACCGGCGGCAAGCACGGTCATAAAGGAAAAGAAGCTGCGTCAACTGCCATTAAAATGATAGCGTTAACCCAATCTTTTAAACAGAATCAACCTAACGGGCATGAGTAGATGCCATCATTACTTGTAAACCTGTCAATATTTACCATACGTTTTCAACGGCTGTCACTGCATGAAAGTTCAATTATTTATACCATGTTTTGTAGATCAATTGTATCCACAGACCGCATTCAACATGGTAAAAATTCTTGAGAAGGCTTCCTGCGAAGTTGCGTACAATGCCAACCAGACGTGCTGCGGTCAACCCGCCTTCAATGCCGGTTTCTGGGATGAGGCCCGCACGGTAGCAAAAAAGTTTGTAAAGGATTTTGATACCGTCGACTACATCGTAGCGCCCAGTGCAAGTTGTGTCGGTTTTATAAGAAACTATTATCCCAAACTATTTGAAAACGATACTTCACACAATGAAGTGCAACAGCTCGGAAAAAGGGTTTTTGAATTCACGGAGTTTTTGACGGATATTTTGAAAATCTATAATTACGGTGCCGTGTTCAATGCACAGGCTACTTACCATGACAGTTGTGCCGCATTGCGGGAATGCCATATCAAAGAGGGTCCAAGAAAATTGCTGAGTTTTGTAAAAGGCCTGGAGCTGCTTGAGATGGATGACAATGAAACGTGCTGCGGATTTGGTGGAACTTTTTCGGTAAAATTTGAATCAATTTCTGTTGGTATGGCTGATCAAAAAACCAGGAACGCATTGGCTACAGGTGCCGAATACATAATCTCCACGGATCTAAGTTGCCTCATGCAACTGCAGGGTTATATAAGTAAACAAAAAATCCCTCTAAAAACAATGCATATTGCAGATGTACTTGCGCAGGGTTGGGAGTGATGTGTATAGAATACAATCGAACATTTTTGCTTGATTCGGCAGCAATTCAAAAGCTCACCAGGGTTTTAAACTTAATTGCCAATATTCAACCAGAGATATCCAATCTTCAAACTTGCACCAATGACTATTAAAAAAACAGCGGCCATTTAATTTACCTCACGACACCTGCGATCCTGAAATTGAAAACCATTACGTACATGTTTACTCATTTACCTGCGACCCCTAATGTTCAGCAACATTCGTGTAGACAGAGCTGTTGTTCCTTACTGAAAAAAAACTCTTTGTACTGTCCAGTATGCTGCAATGATCGCTATCACCACTGATAAGGGAATAACGATCCGGTTACGGTAATATGGCTTTTGTCCGAACCATTTTCCAAAAAGAAAATAAGCAGATAGTATTACTGCCAATTGTCCAAGTTCCACACCTACGTTAAACATGATCAGTGAAGTGAGGTAAGCATTCCTCGGTAAACCCAACTCGCCAAGCGCACTCGCAAAACCCATTCCGTGGACCAGGCCAAATAGAAAAACGACGCCAATCCTGGATTTTTTTAAACCCGGGTAAAAAACATTTTCCATCGCCACATATAAAATAGAAATCGCAATAATTGGCTCCACTATTTTTGGGGATGGCGTAATAACCTGGTACATCGCCAATCCCAGCGTTACGGAATGTGCGATGGTAAATGCCGTTGCCTGGTAGAGTACAGGTTTTAACCTGGGACTGAGCAGAAATAAACTCAGCACAAAAAGAATGTGATCGAATCCTAAGGGCAGGATATGCGTGAATCCTAACTGCAGGTATAAAAATGCAGCATCTGATTTTGACATTTTTTCCAGTTCCCCGGTTACGTCATGCGCCCACAACGTATTGGTTGCCAAAAAAAGTAAAATAAAGAAACCAATAACTTTTCGAAGATAACTGCGGTTATGCAAAGTAGTTATGTGCATGAGTTTTATTTTAATGGGGGCGGCCACTTTTAATTCTACCGCAGATTTGTAAGCTTTAAATTAGGTCAAAATTTATAAGTAAAACTTAGTTTGGCGGCAAAAGGCATTACCGGCGTAAAACATATTTCGTCTGTTGGTAAAGCTTCATTTTTTAACCGCGTTTCCGTTTCAAACTGGGTCTCTCTCCATCTTGTATTGAAAACATTGCTGACCACCAGACCTATCTCGTATGCCGGGTGCATAAAATTAATCACCGCATCTGTAATAAAATAACCTTTTGCTGTAAGGCTGTAATCTTCATTTCCGGGCCTTTCGGAAACAAATCTATAACGAAAGTTTCCATTAAAGCCTTTTTTTGCGCTGTACGTTAATCCGGCGTTGCTGGTCCATACTGGTCCAATCGAAATAAAAGCGGTACCCTTCGGTTCACCTGTAGCACGGCCAAAAGCATAGTTAACATCAATATCAATGTAAAAGGATTTTACGGTTCATAGCGGCAGAAAAAATCGAATCCAGTCAGTTTTGTATTATCGCCTAATTCTACGAAACCGCCGTCACCAGTGTAATTGAATTCCTGTTCCGGATTGATGGTTCAGATTGCAGTGCATACGATGGTATTTTTAGTCGGTTTAAAAACTGCTTCAATATCCCCGCGATAGGCCGCAGGTGAAACCTTCTGGCTATTCGCTACCACCCCGGCCCTTGTGTCGTTTAAATGATATCTTTTTCCGGTGCTGATGTAAAACTGCAGCCTGTCATTTACATGCTAGTAAAGATTCAGTTTTGAAATTGCGGTGCTTGCCTTTGCTTTGTATATCCCTACACCAGCCAGCGTGGTAGCAGCAGCTAACTTATTATTACACTTACGATAAAACCGGTCGAATCTTAAACCTGCATAAGATCCAGGTGTTCATTGAGTCTAAGAGTTTACTCACAAACAAGGACATAAAAAACTCGCTGATATCTCCCGGCTTTACACCCTCCAATTAAGTAATCCTCTTCTTATTACGTAAAAGTTCCGAATTTTTCGTCATGTCAGCTCTTGCGTGGACGCTTGCCCCTGTTTTCAGCTTTAAATTTCCAATCCATGAAGCACAACTGTATCTTTAGTTATATCCTGTGAGCTGGCGGGCTTCTCTTCCCTGATCTGGCCACCATTCACGGAATTAACCGGTAAAAAAGTGAAATTGGTATGCACGTCAAAATGGGATTTAGAGGAATATTCCTGGTTCTTAGAGATGCCGCCATTTGGCAGAGAAGTTAGCAGCCGTGCGTTAATGTTAGTCCGGTTATGTGTTCCCCCCGTCGAAAGTTTCAGGGATGATGAGATAGCTCTCTTCAAACCCCTGGCCATGTGCATGGCACACCATTTTTATTGGCAAACCTTTCAATTCGAGCCTGAAGTCGGCATTAAGATTAGCATCAAAAGCCGCAAAAAGATTTGCTCAGCCTTTCCATCGCCCTGGTGTTGACCAATTACAATGCTTGGAATGATTCCCAAAATTTCCAGCGAATTGGTTACGCCTCTCATGGTTATGTCTGTTTTGCTGATTGCCTTGTATTGATCGCCAGTGTTTTCAGAAACTACCAGCTCCTTGATTTCCACGGTGGTCGAAATCAATGTCACTGTAAAGCTGATAGCCTTAAGTTCTGGCATCGACAAGACTTACGACTCATAACCGACAGAAGAAACTGAAATGCCGGACGCAGTTTTAACAGATTTTTTGAACGCAAAATTCCCTGACTGACCCGCTACACCTGAAATTCTTCCAGGTAAAATCACCAATGTTACACTCTCAAAGGACTGCAGGCTGGATTTATCTATCACCTTGCCGTTCAACATGATTTGTGCATTGGCAAATGATAGAAAGACGGTTTTAAATTATGTAAGGGAAATAAATATGTGCTGAAAAAACTTTAATGATTGAAATGT
>JACMPR010000385.1 GCA_014377385.1 Ferruginibacter sp.
GCAGCGGTTGTGCATAGTGATCTCAGCATTAAAAATCCAAAACAGCTTTTGTTATGACGGATGAACTTTAATTTCCAAATAATTGAAAAGGTTCCTCTTCCATCTAATGGCCACGCTGCTACCCATCATTTTACAAAATTGCCTTTTAGAACCGCCAAATTGAAAAACCACATTCCAGTTTACTTTGCGCAACTGCTGCACATTGCTGGATCCCCTGGGCGGGCCGTACATCGGCCAGGGGCCGCCTTTTTTCGTTCTTTTTTGGCGGAGCAAAAAAGGACATAAATAACATAGCCCAACGAAAAAATCCAAAGGCACCAATACCCAAGAGCTATTTTCAAGGAACCCAAATTCTACTCACGCTACCGCCTACCCTTTATTCCCCACTCCAGTAGTATTTGTATCCATTTGTATCCATTTGTATCCATTTGTATCCAAAATTAGTACCCTCCCTTTTTACCCGCCGTATGTTTGTTTTCGAAAGAGAAATGATCTTAAAAAATTACCGGCAGCGATAATCAAAGTAATAAAAGCTAAAAAAAAATTACCCGTTGCCGTGACCAAAGTAAAAGCGGGAACAAAAAAGTCACAAAACTGTGACCAACATAAAATTAAGAAAAAAAAAGTCACAGGGGGTCAATCCTAAACACACCCCCGGACGCTAATAAAATTAAATACAATGAGAACAAAATTTCAACCCATCAACGCACTGGCATCTACAAGAGCCAGGCTGGGATTAACACAGGAGCAGATGGCTATGCAACTCGGCCTGTCGGGGAGCATGGTTAAAATGGTAGAAACCAACAGGCGTTTCTTAAGCAGCGGTTCACTGGTAAAACTTGCCGCGCTGGAGATCAGGCTGGCAGCAATACCCCAAAGCAGTAAGGCTGCTCTGCCGCCATGCGTGAAGGAATTATATGCTAATGCCAATGCCGGGTATGCGCTGCAGGCCAGCTGCCATGCAGAACACTGTATCAGCAGGGCAACCCAACAGGAAAAGAAACTGAAGAAAATGCAGCGTGAGCATGATCAACTGTTGGCCAGCCTGCACAACCTCGATGCGATGTTAACCCTTGACCTTGATATGAGTGATCCCGTGATGGGCAATTTGCTGGTAATGCGACCGAGGTTATTACAAAAATTGACAAGGTGCAACCCGCAGGAGCAGGCGAAAATGAAGCAAAAGATCGCGTTGCTGTACGCAGAAGCTTCCCTTAATAAGAGTATCCATCCCCGTTATGTACATACGAATGAAAAACCAATTCTTTCACCTTTAAAACAATCAAACATGGACTACACAGTCTCACAGATCGGCAGCCGGGCAGATTGCCAGGCGATGATCGACAGGGCCAATGACGACAAAGCGACATTGGCTTACCGCAAAACAGGACTGCAGCTGCAACTGCAGAACGTAAGCACCACTTCGGTGAGTATCGAGACCGATCTCGCTGCAGTAACGGCAGAATTAGCCATACTGCAAACGGTGCTCGACACCTTGCCGGAGGGCGACTACAAGGCCGAAACCAGGGTAAAATTCAAAAAGGCAGAGTACCGGAAGTTCCTGCTCGAACAGCGCAAAACCAATTACGGTTCCGTGGCGCTGGTAGAAAAGGAATTCGATATTGCCTGCATTGAAAATTCCCTGGCGGAAAGTGATGCCCTCGTGTTGGCGCTGACCAACAGGATGAATGAGCTGCCGCCGGCCTAAAGTGTAGGAGAGGTCCTATGTTGCGTTTAGGCGCAACGGTCATTTCATCGCCGGCGCAGAACAGCTGGTTCATCTTTAACCCATTGTTGTTGCCCGTGTCTCACGGAACACCTATGAAAACGCCTTCTCATGGAACTGCAATTAGCCCGGTCCTATTATCCCACCGGCACCAACGGGATGCTGTTTTACAAAAGCAATTTCATTTGTTTCACCATTGAATTGCCCTGGCTCAATAATGAGCCCAAGCGTTCCTGCATACCAGAAGGAAGGTACCAGCTGTTCATACGATACAGCCTCAGGCACCACACGCATTTTTTGATAGAGGATGTACCTGGCAGGTCGCTGGTACTGATCCATCCGGCAAACGATGCGTTGAAGGAGCTGAAAGGCTTTATTGCGCCGGTGATGTCATTGGCCGCTCCGGGAAAGGGTTACCAATCGGTCATGGCTTTGCAAAAGATCAAAGATCTCATGCCGTGGTTCGTGTCCCACGAAACACTCAGCCAACCCGAACGCATAACCGTATTTATCACCATTAAATCAAATTAAATGAACATCATTGAAAGGATCCAGGCACCCACGCCGAAGTTTTTTATAAAGCTCCGTAATATCAGCCTGTTGCTGGCCACGCTGGGAGCTTCATTACTGGCGGCACCCATTGCATTGCCTGCCATTGTTCTCCAGATCGCCGGTTATATAGCAGTAGCCGGTGCGGCGGGCTCGGCAGTAAGCCAGGTAGTAACAGCAGCAGAAGAACCACCACCTGTTAAAGATCATTACCGTGGATCAGCCTTTGCTAAACGGTAATACCAAAACAGGAACGCTCTGCGGTACGATGCTGGTGCTGCTGTTTAAGCTGAACAGTGAGGACCTTCTCGTTAGCGCCGTACTCGCTGCCACAGGCGCTGCCGTTAGTTTTCTTGTTTCTGTATTGCTAAAATATGTGTGGGGACGTATTCGCCGAAAATGAGGAAGGGGCCGGAAGGCCTCTTTCTTATATAATTATTCAGCTTTATGCTACTTGGTTTAGCTTTGTAAGTACCTGGTAGATATTCAGATTTGAATTAACTATTCCCGCATTCTCCAACTATTCATTCTATATTTTATCAGCAATTTCTTTTGAGCTCTTTGCCCTTGTTGTGTCCTACATAACTGATCAGAAAATTCCCGATGATAATTTACTCCGCGTTCCAATCATATTTGTAGTTAAAAGTGAAAACTTCCGAACTCCTGTTCTGAGTCCACAAATCAAAGCGACGTAACTTAATCCTGCTGCAACAATTTCAATTGCTCATGTTGGTCTTTTTCAACAGTAGCCAGCGCCTTCCATCTTTTTAATATTTTAATCAATGGTTGTTTTTCAACCTGGAATTGCGACATAAGAAATTCAGTAAGGCTGGATTTACTGATTATATCGCCTTTCCCCAGTCGCTCGGCTATATAAAATAAAAGCAATTTTTCTTTTGAAGTTAAAACAACATCGGGTATAGCCTTACTTAATTGAACGGCTTCATGATTGGCGATGGTAATCCCGTTGGGGTTTAATTCCCAACTTTTAGATGAAGGCAGCTTGTTAATTTCAGATGGAACTGCCTGGGAAAATTGCAGCCTGCATAAAGTTTGAAATCCCTTCGGAATTAATTTAAGATTATTTCCAAACTGGTCAACCACCTGTTTAATCTGAATCGTTACTTTCTTGGGAATAAATTCTTTTTCCTCACCTTTAAACAATGCATCAAACTTTTCCCCGATTTTAATGTCCGTTGCGGAATAATCAATAAAGAACCAATCCTGCTTATTGCCGACCTCAGCAGTAACGGGTACTATCGTTTTTAAAACCCTGCGATCTACCTTACCAAGCCGGCGACGGCTGTACGTTCTTCATTGGGCACCTACGGCAGCGGAAAATTATTCTATATTAATAACTACTTCATTTGTACCACATGTTTTCAGCCTGAAAGGCTGTATGGTAAATGTAGGCGCATGGTTAATTCTATACGCAAATGGTTCTTCCAATATTCCTGTTTCACTATTAGAGAGATAACTGGGGAGTAAAATTTGATAATTGTTGGCTGTGTAAAGAATTCCAGGAGTGAACGGACCAGGTATTTTAAGATTTGTTAGGTTTCTATAATCATTGATATCCAAGGTATCTAAACTTGTATAAGGATTAATTACATTCAGCCTTACAACGATATTACAAGTAGAAATATTATACACATTTAAATCATCAATATCCCTTGAGTAAAAAGGCCATGTGCAAACTGCATAATTGCCTCCTCCAAGCCTAAGCTCTATCAGGTTTATTGGATTTGTAGTACCATAAGGAATTTTAAAATAGCCGGTGCTGTCGGTGCTACCAGTAGCCAATGTACCCGTGCTGTTGCTACCGGCGTTTAACTGGTAAATATATAATGCCTGGTTTTTTACAGCAAGGCCGCCGCAGGTTTGATATAAATGCCCGCTTACATAAACAGTAGGAGTGGTATCGTTTTTTTTGCAGCCGGAGAATAAAATGCAAAGCACAGAAATCGTTAGTAAATTTTTCATGATTTGTAAAATATTAAAACAGCTATGCGTTTGCGTAAAAATTCTACTCAACGTGTCGCTAATCAGGAAGCCGGCGACGGCTGTACCTTCTTCTTTGGGCACCTACGCCTGCAGAAATTTTCAAGGTTAAAAAAAAGGCTGAGTATTATTATTGAATGTCAACTACTACTTCATTATCAATGCAAGGTTTTGCATTAAACTCCTTATAAACTGCGGTGTTTAAATTTAAGCTATATCCCATCCTGGTATTATTAGCCGAATAAGTAGGAAGAAGTATATTATAATTATTGGCAGAGTATAAAATGTCACTTAAAAAAGGACCCGCAACTTTAAGATTTTCTCCAGGATTTCTGTAGTCATTTATATACAAAGTATCCAAATTTGTAAAAGGATTTATAACATTCAGCCTTACTACAATATTACAAGTAGAGTGAAGATAAACTTTAAGGCTATCAATGATTTGTAAGTTTGCCGGTAAAGCGATTACTGCATAGTTTCCGCCTTCTAACCTCAGTTCTAAACGAGCGGCCGGATTTTTTGTACCATAAGGTATTTTAAAATACCCGGTACTATCGGTACTATCGGTACTTCCGGTGGCAAGTATATTGGTATTAATAGTGCCTATCGCTGCATTTAACTGGTAAATGTATAAGCCGCGGTTTTTTACCGGGGCGCCGCCGCAGGTTTCATATAAATGCCCGCTAACGTAAGTTGTAGGCGTAGTGTCATTTTTTCCGCACCCGCAGAATAATACGCAAAGCGCAGAAAGCGTTAGTAAATTTTTCATGATTTGTAAAATATTAAAACAGCTATGCGTTTGCGTAAAGATTCTACTCAACGTGTCGCTAATCAGGAAGCCAGCTACGGCAATGCGTTCTTTATTTTGCACCCATGACGGCGAAATTTTGTATATGTGCTTTTGATTATTCTATATCTATAACAACTTCACTTGTAGCGCAGGTTTGCATAAGAAAATCTTTTCCCGAGAAATTGGTTAAATCATTCACGGTATAACGAATTTGCTCATTCGGATTTCCAGTTAAACCGCTTCCGATATAATATGGTAACAATATTTGAAAATCATTAGCCGTGTACAAAATGCCATTTTCAAAAGGCCCTGCTATTTTAAATGCAGTGTAAGGAGGATTATAATTAGTGATAGTCAAAGTGTCATCAACGGTGTAAGGATTTATCACATTTAGCTTCACCACAATGTTGCAAGTAGAGTGAAGATAAACTTTAAGGCTATCAATAATTTGTAAGTTTGCGGGTAAAGCGATTACTGCATAGTTTCCGCCTTCTAACCTCAGTTCTAAGCGGGCGGCCGGGTTTTTTGTACCATAAGGTATTTTAAAATACCCGGTACTATCGGTACTTCCGGTGGCAAGTATATTGGTATTAGTAGAGCCTATCGCTGCATTTAACTGGTAAATGTATAAGCCGCGGTTTTTTACCGGGGCGCCGCCGCAGGTTTCGTATAAATGCCCGCTAACGTAAGTTGTAGGCGAAGTGTCATTTTTTCCGCAACTGTAGAATAAAATGCAAAGCACAGAAAGCGTAAATAAATTTTTCATGGTTGTAAAATATTAAAACAGCTATGCGTTTGCGTAAAGATTCTACTCAACGTGTCGCTAATCAGGAAGCCGGCGACGGCGGTACGTTCTTTATTGGGCACCTGCGGCGGCGGAAATAA
>JACMPR010000386.1 GCA_014377385.1 Ferruginibacter sp.
AGCCGGTGGTGGATGCAATTGCCTGACAAAAAATTTATTGCGTGCAGTTACAATGATTATGTAACGGCCAGTCAAAATGAAATTCCTGAAAGATGGTTGCGGGTTCAGGAAAGAGGATAATATTTTAAGCAGCCCAATTCTTAATACCACGCTTTTTATCTTCTCATTGCGGGGTTCACCGCCGAACTGATATTTTTTGCAAGGAATAATCCTAAATTGACTGTGGGTTACTCAGCATGGGTTTAGAGTTTTTATTGCGCTGGAAAATTCAGCAATTACAGACGATCAAAATAAATGCCTTCTCTGGAAAGTTATCGGGTTTTGCATGACACATTTAAAATAAACGACCTTCAAATTTTACTTCGGTGTAATAACGAGTTGTATCTTTTATTTTGTGGAGAGATAATTACTGCAATCATGGATATTTGATACACTTTCTTGTCTTCCTCACTGCAAAGATTGCGGGATCTTACCTTCCAAACATCTTATCCAGCTCTTCTTTCTTAAATGTCATGTAAGTAGGCTTTCCATTTGGAGTACAGTTGGGTGTGGCACAAGCAAAAAGATCATTTACCAATACTTGCATTTCTTTTTTTGTAAGGGCAACCCCTGCTTTTACAGCCTGTTGCCAGGCCATTGACCGGATTAATTTTTCACGGTTACTAAATTTAATATCGCTGCTAAAATGTTTGTATTGTTCGAGCATTTTTTCAATGATTATTTTTTCGTTGCCCTGGGTAATATCAGCAGGATTGCCATGAATTACAAAAGTATTCTTACCAAAAGGCTCCAGCTGATAACCCAGCACTTTGAGGTCCGGCATTAATTCCATCAACATTACAGCATCCGTAACCGTTAGTTCCAGCGTTGACGGGAAAAGACTTTGTTGGGTTGCCATTGGTTTGCCACCCAGCGTAGTTATATATTTTTCATAAAGTATCCGCTCATGGGCATTCTGTTGCTGTATCAATAAAAATCCGTTGTCATTTTGCACCATGATATACGCATGATGCAACTGAATGATGTTTTCTTCGGTGATGTAGCCTTTATGAAGGGGTAACGCTTCCGGTTCTGAAGCTGGTCTGTCAACATTTGTTGTTGAAAGATTTTCTGCAGGACTTTCATAAAATTCCTTCCAATGTTTCAACTCACTCCTCTTCTCTATAAAATGTGCCTGGTTTTTTTGTGAAAAAGTCTGAAATAAAGAAGAAGAAGCTGTTGTAGATCTTCTTTCATCTGTCAGGGGTTTACTCACGGCTTCCATATTTTGTATGGAACCGTCCAATTCAAAATCGAGGGTGGGTGTGATGCTGAATTGCGCCAAAGCATGTTTTACGGCGGACTGCACAAAGGCGTACACAATTTTTTCATCCTCAAACTTTATTTCCTGCTTGGTAGGATGCACATTGATATCTAACTGCGCCGGATCCAGATCTATGAACAAGGCATACATCGGGTAACTATCCTTTGCAATCATGTCAGCAAATGCATTCATCACTGCATGGTTGAGGTACGCACTTTTAATAAAACGGCTGTTTACAAATAGATACTGGTCGCCCCTGGTTTTCTTGGCTGTTTCAGGCTTGCCTACAAATCCATAAATATTAAGGTAATCTGTATCCTGCTGAACACTTACAAGTTTAGCGTTGTAACTATTGCCAAGGATCTGGACAATACGGTGTTTCAAAGTTCCCTTATCAAGATGAAAAACTTCCTGGCCGTTAGAATTGAGTGAAAAGAATATTTCCGGAAATGCCATCGCTACCCTGGTGAACTCGTCTATGATATGCCTCAATTCTGCAGCATTGCTTTTTAAAAAATTTCTTCGTGCAGGCACATTGAAAAATAAGTTTTTCATAGCGATGCTGGTGCCCTGGTTGGCTGCAATTGGCTCTTGTAGTTTCACCATGCTGTTCTCTATCTCCAGGTAAATACCTGTCTCATCCTCTGGCCGTTTAGTCTTAAGTTCTACCTGTGCCACAGCTGCTATACTTGCCAGCGCCTCTCCCCGAAAACCCATGGTTTTTATCCGGAACAAATCATCAATATTTCTAATTTTTGTAGTAGCATGGCGTTCAAAAGACATCCGGGCGTCGGTTTCACTCATTCCCTTGCCATTGTCAATTACCTGTATTAACGCTTTGCCGGCATCAATGATAATTAATTTAATTTCATCCGCGCCTGCATCAACAGCATTTTCCAAAAGCTCTTTTACTGCACTTGCCGGCCGCTGGATTACCTCTCCAGCCGCTATCTGGTTTGCTATGTTGTCGGGTAATAATTGAATTATATCTGCCAAAATCCTGTAATTTGTAGTTCAAAAATAACATATCCTTTCCACTATAAATTTTTATGCATCCATGCGGCCGATACTGCTCTGTTTTTTCCTGTTTCTCTCACTAAAATCTTATTGTCAGCAAGATCAGCAAATAGCTGCAAATAATTGGGCCGACAGTGTTTTAAAAACCCTTTCCCCTGATGAACGCATTGCCCAGCTGATGATCGTCAGGCTTTCCAGCATCGACTTAAAAACTAAACAGGTTACTTTCCATGACGAACAGGTAGCGGCATTGGTAAAAAATTACAATATCGGCGGCATTTGTCTTTTCCAGGGCGGCCCGGTAAAACAGGCCATGATTATCAATTCCATGCAGGCAATGGCGAAAACTCCTATCCTGATGAGCATTGATGCAGAATGGGGCGTAGGAATGCGTTTACTCGACAGCGTGGCACCGCTGCCAAAACAAATGATGCTGGGCGCTATGAGAGATGAAAGCCTGGTGTACAAATACGGTAAAGTAGTGGCGGAACAATGCAAACGACTTGGCCTCCAGGTAAACTACGCTCCTGTGGTGGATGTAAATAACAACCCCGATAATCCCGTTATCAACGACCGCAGTTTTGGGGAGGACAAATTTAAAGTGGCTTCCTTCGCCATTCAATACATGAAAGGGCTGCAGGACAATGGTATTATGGCTTGCGCCAAACATTTTCCCGGTCATGGCGATGTTTCTGTTGATTCACACCTTGACCTCCCTGTCATCCTTAAAAAAATGCCGCAGCTTGATTCACTAGAATTGTATCCTTTCAGGCAGCTGTTTAACGCGGGTGTGTATAGTACAATGGTAGCGCATCTCTATATTCCTGCAATTGACAGTGCTGCCAATACCGCTACATCTCTCTCCAAAAAAAACGTGACCGGATTACTCCGCGACAAACTTCATTTCAAAGGACTAACGTTTACGGATGCACTTGAAATGAACGGGGTAACAAAGTTTTTTCCCGATGGCACTGCATCTGTACAGGCGCTCGTCGCGGGAAATGATATGCTTTGTCTGCCGGGCGACGTGCCGCTTGCCATAAGAAAGATCAATGATGCCATCGCAGAGAATAAACTGAGCCGCAATGATATTGACATGCATTGCAAAAAAGTGTTACTGGCAAAATATCAATACGGCTTATCTGCGCTCCCAGTAATAGACCTAAAAAATCTTCAGGCGGATCTCAATTAGGCCGTCCCTGGCATGAGAAGACTTGTGGCAGAAAATGCCATTACCTTATTAGCAAAAAATGATAGCGAGTTCTTTCCATTGTCGGTAGAAAATAAGCAATCTGATGTAGCCTATGTGGGAGTTGGTTTGAAAAGTGACAATGCATTTGCAACCCGTATGCGTGATGATCATCATGCAACAGTTTTTTATTTTGATTACAGTAAAAAAAGTGAGGATAGCATAAAAACAATGATTGACTCTATAGTAAGAGGTTACAGGAAAGTGGTGATTGGTATTCATGGCATCAATCGGCCGCCGTTAAATAACTTCGGGATTAGTACGCAGGCTGTTGATTTTATAAATGCATTGCAGCAAAGAGCAAGAACAATTACTTTTTTATTTGGAAACGCTTATGCCGTGAGGAATTGGTGCTTTGCAAAGAATTTGGTGGTATGTTATGAGGATGATAGTATTGTGCAAAATACCGCTCTTGATCTGCTACAGGGAAAACTGGCTTACAAGGGCGTGTTGCCTGTGACTGTTTGTGATAATTTTCATTATGGTTTCGGTATTACTGCCATGAAAAAAGAAATGGAAGAAACCAGCCCGGAACTGGCGGGAATGGACCGGGAAAAATTAGCGGTTATTGATTCTATTGCCAATGACGCTATTTTAAAAAAAGCAATGCCGGGATGTGTAGTAATGATTGTGAAGAACGGAAGCATCGCTTACCGGAAAGCATACGGCTATTACACATATGATCAAACAGAACCTGTTACAACCAGCTCGGTGTATGACATGGCCTCTGTAACGAAAATATGTGCTACCACTATTTGCCTCATGAAATTATTTGATGAAGGGAAAATAGCGCTGGACAAAAAATTGATTGACTACCTGCCATGGGTAGCCGGCAGCAATAAGTCAGATCTCGTTATAAAAGATATACTATTACACCAGGCAGGCGTTGAACCTGTAATCCCGTTTTACAAGTCAACGATAAATAGTGAGGGCATACCATTGAAAAAATTATATAGCTATACGAAAAGGGATTCATTTTCCGTAACAGTTGCGCAGGATCTTTTTCTCAGAAATGACTGGGGCGATTCTTTGGATAAAGAAATACTAAAAAGTCCTTTACGGCCGGGGAAATATGTTTACAGTGATATTGATTTTATTTTACTGGGTAAGGTTGTCGAGGCAGTTAGTGGTACGACACTGGATAAATACGCCACCGCCAACTTTTACAACCCGATGGCTTTGGAATCTGTCGGATTTAAACCCAGGGATCATCTTCCCATTAACCGCATTGCACCAACAGAAATAGAAAAAAAATTTCGCAGCCAGTTACTTAGAGGAGACGTGCATGATCCTGCCGCGGCAATGTTTGGCGAAGTAGCCGGGAATGCGGGATTATTCAGTGATGCCGGCGACATTGCCTGTGTTATGCAAATGTTGCTGAACGGTGGTACCTTTAACGGTAAACGTTACCTGCAAAAAGAAACGGTTGATTTGTTTACCGCTTACCAGAGTAAAATAAGCAGGCGTGGATATGGTTTTGATAAACCCGAGAAGGACAATAATTCCCGGAAAGAGCCTTACCCCACCGCAGCTGCTTCGCCATTAACATTTGGGCATACCGGTTTCACCGGAACCTGTGCCTGGGCTGATCCTGCCAGTAAACTCATTTTTATTTTCCTGAGCAACCGCATTTATCCCGATGGCAAAGATCTTTTCCTGAAAATGAATGTTCGCCCGAAAATTCATGAAGTAATTTACGAGGCCATAAAAACGAGATCGTAGCTAAGTTTTGCCCGGCTGTGTACCGCATTCATGCGTAAAGCTGCTTGTTCCAACTTACCGGCCTGGAAAAATTTACATTTGCAGATCGCCCTATCTACCTGTAAAAAATTAAATTACAGTTTGAAGCACGATTGATTGTCATAAAACCATTGATATGCCATACCCATACCAGCTGAAAAGTATAGAAGAATACAATATTGCTTACCAAAAAAGTGTTGAAGACCCGGAAGGTTTCTGGGGAGCCATTGCTGAAAATTTTCTCTGGAAGAAAAAATGGAACAGTGTATTGAATTGGAATTTTACCGAACCAAAAGTTGAATGGTACAAAGGTGCAACGCTGAATATTACAGAGAACTGTATTGACAGGCACCTGGACAGCATGGCACATAAACCGGCAATTATCTGGGAACCCAATAACCCGGGTGAGAGAACAAGAATTGTAACTTATTCCCGCTTGCATAAAAGAGTTTGCCAATTTGCGCAAGTACTAAAAAACAATGGGGTTAAAAAGGGGGACCGTGTTTGCATTTATATGGGCATGGTTCCCGAACTGAGTTATGCGGTTTTAGGTTGTGCACGAATTGGTGCCATTCACAGCGTTATTTTTGGCGGATTTAGTGCGCAAAGTATTGCTGACAGGCTGGAGGATGCCGGCGCCGAATTCATAGTTTGTTGTGACGGTGCTTATCGCGGTTCAAAAGACATTCCGCTGAAGTCAATCATTGATGATGCATTGATCGGTAATAAAACCGTAAAACGAGTAATCGTTTATACAAGAACAAGAACACCCGTATCTATGATCAAAGGAAGGGATGTGTGGTGGGAAGATGAAATGGAATATGCTGAAACGCAGGTTGAAAAAAACGGCGTTGTTTCTTTTCCTGCTGAAGAAATGGATGCAGAAGACCCTTTGTTTATTTTATATACTTCCGGCTCTACCGGTAAACCTAAGGGCGTGGTGCATAGTTCAGCCGGCTACATGGTTTGGACAAACTATAGTTTCGTAAACGTATTTCAATATGAGCAAGGCGATGTACATTTTTGTACAGCTGATGTCGGATGGATAACAGGCCACAGCTATATTGTGTATGGACCCTTGAGTGCAGGTGCAACGAGCCTCATGTTTGAAGGCATCCCTACATATCCGGATGCAGGAAGATTTTGGGATATTATCGACAAACACAAAGTGAATATTTTATATACAGCTCCTACGGCTATCCGCAGTTTAATGAGTTACGGGCTGGAGCCATTGAAAGGCAAGGATCTTTCTTCCTTAAAAATATTAGGTACGGTTGGAGAACCGATTAATGAGGAAGCATGGCACTGGTATGATGAAAATATCGGCAGAAAAAAATGCCCGATCGTAGATACCTGGTGGCAAACAGAAACCGGAGGTATTCTCATTTCCAATATTGCGGGTATTACCCCAGCCAGGCCGGGTTGGGCAACTTTGCCTATGCCCGGCGTACAACCGGTTCTGGTAGACGAAAAAGGAATTGAAGTTACCGAACCCGATGACAGGGGATTTTTAAAAGGAAACCTCTGCATTAAAACACCCTGGCCGGCTATTTTAAGAACTACCTATGGCGACCATGAACGTTGTCGCACCAATTATTTTGCAACCTATCCAGGCCTGTACTTCACCGGTGATGGTGCGCTGAAAGACGTGAATGGCTTTTACAGGATTACCGGGCGGGTAGATGATGTACTGAACGTAAGCGGTCACCGTATTGGTACCGCGGAAGTAGAAAATGCAATCAATATGTACGCTGACGTAGTAGAAAGTGCTGTTGTTGGATATCCGCACGACATAAAAGGCCAGGGCATCTATGCCTATGTGATCCTGGGTAACAACAAACATCAGGAAGAAACTACCAGGAGAAATATATTAGAAACTGTAACCAGGATAATTGGTGCGATTGCCAAACCAGACAAAATACAGTTTGTACTTGGGCTTCCTAAAACAAGAAGTGGCAAAATCATGCGCCGCATTTTGAGAAAAATAGCGGAGGGTGAAACGACCAGTTTAGGCGACACTTCTACCCTGCTGGATCCATTAATAGTAGATGAAATCAAGAACGGTAAATTATAACTATTTATGCACGATCCACGTGAAATTACCATTCAGGATTTTACTTATACGCTTCCGGAAGAAAAAATTGCATTGTATCCGTTGCCGCAACGGGATGCATCTAAATTACTTGTTTACAAAAATGAGCAGGTAAAAGAAGATGTTTACAGCAATTTGCCAGCTCATTTGCCCGCAGGTAGTTTACTTGTTTTTAATAATACCAGGGTAATCAATGCAAGGCTTCGCTTTAAAAAAAGCAGTGGAGGCATCATTGAGGTGTTTTGCCTCGAGCCTTACGAACAACTTAATGAATACAGCAGCATCATGCGTAAAACAGGTGCAGTGAAATGGAAATGTTTTGTTGGCGGAGCTGCAAAATGGAAGGAGAAGGAGCTGTTAATTGAAAATGAAAAATTGACAATTAAAGCCAGGTTGATAGAAAAATTATCGGATGCTTATGTGATTGAATTTTCATGGTTGCCTGATAGCCTTAGTTTTGCGGAAGTGATTGAAACCGCTGGTGACATTCCATTACCACCGTATATAAAACGTGCTACTAATACCGCAGATAAGTCGAGGTACCAAACCATTTATGCAAAACACGATGGATCTGTTGCTGCGCCAACTGCGGGGCTGCATTTTACAGACACTATTTTTGAAAAATTAGCAGCAAAACAAATTGAAAAAGAATACATCACCCTTCATGTTGGAGCAGGCACTTTCAAACCAGTAAAAGCAGCAAGCATGAAAGACCATGACATGCATGCTGAATGGCTTGATGTAAGTATTGAATTGATCCGTAAAATCCTGGAGAAAAAAAATGATGTAATTGCGGTAGGAACTACTTCTGCCAGAACCATTGAAACATTATACTGGCTTGGGGTAAAGGCATTTCTACAACCTGGTTTACAAAGTCTTGTTCTTAATCAATGGGATGTATACGAATCCCCGCTAAAAGAAATCAACCTCAGTGTAGAAGAGGCTTTGCAGACTTTAATCAGCTGGATAAAAGAACAAGGGCAAACCCAAATTTTTACGCAAACACAATTATTGATTATGCCAGGATATCATTTTAAGATTATAAAAGCCATCATTACCAATTTTCATCAGCCGCAATCTACTTTACTGTTACTGGTTGCAGCCGCTACAAAGGGCAAATGGCGCGTGATCTACGACCATGCACTTCTAAATGATTTTCGTTTTCTAAGTTATGGAGACGGTAATCTTATTTTTATTTAGGGCTGAATAGTAACGGGTGTACCAACCGGGATATAACTGAACAGGTCTTTCATTTCGGTATATTTCACTGAAACACAACCGTCGGTCCAGTTGTAAAAATTATCGATTGTCCATTCTTCTTCAGGCCTGGTAGCATGAATGGCAATACCGTCGCCGATACGGGCATTTTTAGGGAGAAGCCCTTTTGCTTTTCTATCATTGAAACGATGCACACTCTCGGCATTAGGATAATCAAGCAACAATTCCGGCCCCCACTTTGGATGAATTTTTTTTAGGACAACTTTAAAACTTCCATTGGGTGTTTTTTTATCGCCCTCTCTCATTTTATCACTCAGGTCTTTACTGCCAAAAACAATCGGGTAGGTTGCATACCAACCTTCAGCGTCATATACTTTTAACTCATAATCACTTTTATCGACAATGATGTAGTAAGGATTGTCTGAAATTCCGGCACCAGGCATTGCAACCTGTTTAAAAGCGTTTGTCTTCTTTTTATGGCCTCCAGGAACAAAGGCCATTAAAACTACCAGGCAAAGAAAGGCAATGGAAGAAAATAAAAACCGGTATTTCATTTTAAGAATATTTGTACGTTGATTTCAAGCGATATGCCATTTCAAATTACTACGCGGCTATCCGGATTATTAAAGATTGATGCTGTAAAATAATTGTTTTTTCAGTAGCGGCAAAGTGTACCTTGAAAAGTTTAACGTTTAATGATGTTGAAGATTACGGCAACCAGAGCAAATATCCCAGATCTAAGTCGATGGCTGATATATTGATTATTGATGCTTAACTATTTACAATAAAACCTTCGCCTGCATCTAACAAAGTTTGTTGCAAACGAAGGATATTTAGAGAAAAAAGATTTCTTTTTAATTGCTCAACCTCAACCCGAAATTATACGGCCTCAAGTCCATGCTGTGTTCGTATATGGATCTGGGTGCATAGGAAGCATATAATTTTATAGGGCCAAAACCGACTTCGCCAACATAAGAAAGTTTGAATTTCTCCAGGTCATAATCACCTTTGTTTTTTTCTTTCCCCCTGCCATCGCTTCGCTGTTTGTTGCGCTGGCTGTAAAGGTATCCTGCACTCACACCGAAGCCAATATTAAATCCACTTTTGTCTCCTTTCCTGTTGGTTTGAAAATTTAGCATGAGCGGTATCGTAAGATAATCTGCTGCAAGTTTGTTCTTAGTGAAAGAAACGGAGTCCCTGAAAATAAATGCTTTATTGGTAAAAACTCCATTCGGATACAGACCGTTTTCCCGGTAACTGATATTTGACTTGTAGCGGTAATTATTTAGTTCAAGCCCCAGCCCGTATTTCAAACTGACATTTCTTTTTACCAAATACAGTTCCTGCATAAAAAACCAAATGTTTACGTTGATGCTTTTCCCGGTTCTTAGTTTGAAATCATCTTTCCCCAGTGGCAGTGACCCGGAACGGTTGATGAGATAGTTGTCTGAGGTTGCTGTTGTATAATTTGTTTTATCACTGTAATTGGCAAATCCCACATCTACGATTCCAAAATTCGTGGTTATCCTCGATTTCTTCTTCGGGGTTGTATTAATAAGCACGCCGGCGCTGTCCTTAAGCACTGTTTTCTTGCCGCCGCGTTTAATGATAATAATATTCCCGATTCGAAGGGTATCATTCTGTTTGGATTTTACAGCGTCATTTTTTTGCACAACAGCCGTGTCAGTCTGCGCCGAGGCATTAATGCAATAAAATACCACTGCCAATAAAATGTTTAGCTTTTTCATCTTTTCAAAATTTTAATGTGAAATATTTACCTGGCGGCGATCTCAAACCCGGCTATTTGAATACTGTTGCCGGTTTTTACATTCGCGTTTCTTGAGATTACCCTTTTTACTTTTCTAAAAAGCCCGCTCATCTTCGAACGGTTTATTTTTTCTTCGTTTATAAAAAGAATATGATTTTCGCTGGTTTCAGTAGCCGTTTGATCTACCACCGTATTTTTAGCATAGCTGTTAGTCGACAGCGTTATCTCTTTGTCTTCCAGCCCGGTTTTGGATGTGACAAGGCTACCTAACCCCAGGTCTTTCTGCTCCAACCGGGCCAATTCATTTTTATTAGTGAGTGGTTTTATATCATCTCTTACGGTTGAGGAAACTGTTTCGTTACTTTTGGGGATGTTAATATTTTCTAAAGAAAGCCCGGGCTGTGTGCGTTTAGTAGTAGCCGATAGTTCTTTTTTTGCATCGCCTTTTTGTATTGTAATATCTTTTTGCCCGGCATCATGAGCAGGGTTGTATTTCCCTGCAATGTTGTTGGCATTTTTTACATTGGCAATTGCTTTCCCCGCTGGCTGTTGATCACCGTTAGTTTTTCCCTCTGTTGAAATAATTGTTTTTAGGGGAGATCCGATTTTTTTACCTAGTAAATTTTCTTTACCGGCAACAGCAACATCCAGCTTCCCGCTCCTTTTTGTAAAGATAGAAAAACCGGTAAAAATCCCGCCAACAATAAGGGCAGCAGCTACTGCTACCCGCCAGAACCGCATAGAAACTACCCTGGTTTTTTTATGACGATATAACGATTTTTTGTTGTCAAAAATAATCTTTTCGGTATTATCAAGTTTTGTATGCAGTAAGATATTCCATTCCCGTTTCAGCTTGTCATCAGCAATTATCGTTGCGTCCATTTGCTCAACCAGAGAAGCGTCTAGCTCATTATCGAGATAAAGAAGCATGCTTTCCTCCAAGCGATTTTCCGTTATTTCGTACTTACACAAACCAGCTTTTTCATCAAACACAATTTCATCGGGGGACATTGTGGTTTCTAATAGTAAGTCAAGCTCCGGCTTTAAGTCCATATTTGTTAAAACAAATTCTTCTACAGCAATACGCTCTTCAGCAGACAATTCCTTGTCCACATAAAGCAGAAAATACATTTCATAATTATTACGGTGTATGATCATTTTTGAATACTTGCTGTTATAAAAATCAGCTGCCCACCATTTGTAAAAACCGAAACCTTTATCCAACTTCCACAAGGTTCATCTACTAATATTTGCTTTTCCTGAGCGATATATTCGTAGAAAACGCATTGTTATATAACATTCTCAGGCTTTACAATATATTCCCTCAATTGCAATCTTGCCCGGTGAAGGTATACTTTCACCTGGCTTTCGTTGAGGCCCGTTATCTGGCCTATTTCTGCATAATTATAGCCTTCGTAATCTTTCAGCATCACCAGGCTTTTCTGCGTTGCACTTAATTTATTAAGTGCTTCTGATAAAATCCTTTTGGCGTTATATTGTTGTTTATCCGACCCGCGCTCCTGTTCCGTAAAAGATTCCTTCAAACTGATTCTTTTGGTTTTCCGGATATGGTCAATCATTTGGTTATAAGCAACAGTAAACAGATAACTTTTACACTTTTCATTGTCAACCTGATCGCGGTTAAGCCACATTTTCTCAAATGCACCCTGCACCACATCCTTTGCGTCCTCTTCGTGACGCAGGTTTTTGAGGATAAATCGGTAGACATTATCCGCATACAGGTTTACACAATTATTGTATTCTTTCTCCGTCATACAGGTTGTCAGGCATTATAAAATTATGCTATTGGGTTATTTTCAGCTTAAAACGAAAGTAAAAGAGTAAAAGTTACACTTCTATAAAAAATTATACGAAAAGATATAACATGCCGCCGGTGATAAAATTCCAGGGAGATTCTATTTTATGTACCGACTTTCACCTGCAACAATTCAAGAATTTGCCATTTTTAGTGGAACATTTTTTATCTCCCGGCAAAAATCTGCTGCAATAAGTAGCCCCGCACAAAGTACCAGGAGCAAGCAAAAAAGGACAATTTCTTTTTTTATCTGCATGGCAGTAGTTTTTTGTGAAATGAATGTAATACCAAAAAGTTACAGCAGTGGTCTGTTTGGTGTTAAAAAAAATGAATACGAACTTCTGCGGCTCGCTAACACGTGCTGTAAAAAATTAAAGTTCCTGTAAATCTCCAGGATCGGCTGGAGTTGTTAGCTTTGTAGCCAATTCTCAAACTATTACATAAGATCATATGAATACAAGTTTTGTATCCCGCATTGGCTCAGAGGTAGCTGAAATTCAAACCGCTGGCTTATTTAAAAAAGAGCGCATCATCAGCAGTGAACAAGGTGCTGAAATTATCGTAAACGGTAAAACAGTCCTTAATTTCTGCTCAAATAATTACCTCGGGCTTTCCGCCCATCCCAAAGTGCTGGAGGCTGCAAAAAAATACATTGATTACCGGGGCTTTGGAATGAGCAGCGTACGATTTATATGCGGCACGCAGGATATTCATAAACAGCTGGAGCAGAAATTGTCTGATTTTTTAGGAACAGAAGATACGATTTTATATGCCGCAGCGTTCGATGCCAATGGCGGCGTTTTTGAACCACTATTTAATGAGCAGGATGCCATCATCAGTGATGCATTAAATCATGCATCCATCATTGACGGAGTGCGGCTTTGCAAGGCTCAACGTTACCGCTATGAGCACAACAATATGGCTGACCTGGAAGAAAAATTAAAAGAAACAACCAGCCTGCGCAGCAGAATAATTGTGACAGATGGCTCTTTTAGCATGGATGGCACTATTGCACAACTTGACAGGATCTGCGACCTGGCGGATAAATACGACGCTATCGTGATGATCGACGAGTGCCACTCTTCCGGATTTCTCGGAAAAACCGGCCGTGGTACGCATGAATATCGGAACGTCATGGGTAGGATCGATATCATCACCGGCACCTTAGGTAAGGCGCTAGGCGGCGCCAGTGGCGGTTTTACGTCAGGCAAAAAAGAGATCATAGAAATGCTGCGCCAGAGAAGCCGCCCGTATCTATTCAGCAATACCCTTGCGCCAAGTATTGTAGGAGCCTCCATCGCGGTGCTCGATATGCTAAGTAACACCACCGAACTCCGGGATAAACTGGAGTCAAATACGAGCTATTTCAGGAGCAGGATGACGGCAGCAGGTTTTGATATTAAGCCGGGAGATCATCCCATTGTTCCGATCATGCTGTATGATGCTGTGCTGGCACAAACTTTTGCAGCAAAATTATTAGATGAAGGCATTTATGTAATTGGGTTCTTTTTTCCGGTAGTGGCAAAGGGCCAGGCACGCATCAGGGTGCAGCTAAGTGCAGCACATGAGCAACGGCATTTGGATAAGGCGATAGCGGCATTTACAAAGATTGGGCTGGAACTAGGAGTGTTGAAGACTGTTGTAGGTGTTTAAAATTACCCGGGAGTATTTTGGCAACTCTGGAAGATGCATTTTTACCCCGCAAAAACGTACGTGTACGCTCGATAAGTCAAATGAACCGGTGATCCCCTGATCACACCCTGGTACGAATCATTGTTCCTATGGCTTTTACCAGGGCCAAAAAAAGAGGATAGCTGGGAAATTTACCTCATTTTTGTCTTTCACAATTTTTCTCAAATATCTCATATCGTGAAAAGACTGTTTCTGCTTGTAAGCATCCTGTTTAGTATAACATCCTTCGCCCAGCTAAAATCGCCGGAAGCATTTTTAGGCTACAAGATTGGTAGTCGCTACACGCCACATCATAGGGTTATCAATTATTTCGAATACGTCGCACAGGCAGCACCAAATGATGTAAAACTGGAGCAATACGGCGAAACCAATGAGCACCGTCCTTTATATACTGCTTTCATTTCGGGCACGTATAATATTGCCAACCTTGAGAATATTCGTTTAAATAATCTCCGTCTCGCCCATCTTGCAAAGGATAAGATAATACCCACAGAAAACGGGCCGGCGATCGTTTGGCTCAGTTACAACGTTCATGGTAATGAAACCTCCTCCTCAGAGGCAGCAATGCTTACATTATTTGCACTTGTTGACCCCGCAAATATCCAGGCAAAAGAATGGCTTAAAAACACGATTGTTGTTATTGATCCGTGTTTAAATCCTGATGGCAGGGAGCGTTATATTAACTGGTTTAATTCGGTTGTTGGGGGTGTTTACAATCCGGAAAATATTTCCCGCGAACACCAGGAACCCTGGCCAGGCGGCAGGACCAATCATTATAATTTCGATTTAAACCGCGATTGGTGCTGGCAAACCCAGGTAGAAAGCCGCCAGCGTGTGATGCAATACAACAAGTGGATGCCGCAGGTGCACGTGGATTTTCATGAGCAGGGCGTGAATGATCCTTATTATTTTGCTCCCGCTGCTCAACCGTATCATGAGGTGATTACAAAGTGGCAAAGGGATTTCCAGGTAGCCATCGGAAAAAATAATGCAAAGTACTTTGATAGCAACAACTGGCTATACTTTACAAGAGAGATTTTTGACCTGCTATACCCTTCTTACGGTGATACGTACCCGCTTTACAACGGGTCAATCGGGATGACCTACGAACAAGCCGGTGGACCAGCCGGCGGCCTGGGAGCCAACACCAACGATGGCGATACACTTACCTTATATGACCGGGCCTTTCATCATTTCACCAGCAGCATGAGTACAATCGAAACTGCATCCCTGCAAGCCACGGCGCTTGTAAAAGAGTTTCATACTTTTTTTGGTGATGCCGTTGCTGGAAAAGTAGGTGGCTATAAAAGCTACATCATCAAAAATAACCCGGGTGATGCAGAAAGGATCGCTGCACTTAAACAATTACTGGATAACAATAATATCCAATACGGAAACAGCACCGGCAGTGGAAAAGGTTTTCAATATCAAAGCAAAAAAGAAGAAGCCTTTACAATTCTCGGCAGTGATTTGGTGATAAGTAACGCACAGCCTAAAGCTGCTTTGATCAAGGTGCTTTTTGAACCCGAAACAAAATTAGTTGATTCTGTTACATATGATATTACAGCCTGGGCGATTCCCTATGCATATGGCCTGACAGCTTACGCAAGCAAACAACTGATCAATCCCGTGGCTGCAAAAACATTACCTGACTCTGTAAAAAATGATGGCGGTGATGCATACGGTTACGTGATTCGCTGGCAGGGTGTTTCATCCGTAAGAACAGTGGCTGCCCTGATGGAGAAAAATATTAGAATGCGTTTTTCTGAAACGCCTTTTGAAACCGGCGGGCAATCATTTGAAAGAGGTTCCGTTATCATTTTAAAGAAAGGGAATCAAAGATTTAGTGCCGGGCTGTGGCAGACCGTTGCTGATATCTGCAACCGAAATAATATTAAAATGAATAAGGTAAACAGCGGCCTGGTGGAAAAAGGTTTCGATTTTGGGAGCTCTTACGTGCACCTGTTGAATGCTCCAAAGGTTGCGATGTTAACGGGTGAAGATGTAAATTCAAATGCAGCCGGGGAAATATGGCATTTCTTTGATAAGGAAATCAATTACAAACTAACGCTCATCAATGCAGGTGATTTTAACCGTATAGACCTAAATAAAATTGATGTACTTATACTTCCCGATGGCAGGTACAAATTTTTAAATTCCAAAGAAAACGCTGAAAAGTTTCACTTATGGATAGAAAACGGGGGACGGGTTGTTGCATTTGAAAACGCAGTCGCACAATTATCAAAACAGGAATGGAGTAATATTCATTCAAGAAATATGGCAGATTCCAATAGTTTTTTAAACAAAGATTCTTACGAGCTGTTACAGGGTTTTGACATTAGGGAGAGGGTAGCGCTTTCCAATAATACTTCCGGCTCCATTTTTAAAGTTGATACCGACAATACACATCCGCTAATGTTTGGTTATCCCAAATACTATTATTCCTTAAAAATGGACAATGCGGTGTACGATTTCATGAAAGACGGCGGCTGGAATACTGGTGTGATAAAAAAAGAAAACCAGGTAGCAGGCTATGTGGGCTATAAGCTAAACCCCAAATTAAAAGATGGCTTGTTGTTTGGAGTGCAGGAACTGGGCAATGGTTCGGTTATTTACTTAACAGACAATGTGATGTTCCGGGATTTTTGGGAGAATGGCAAATTGATGTTTTGCAACGCCGTGTTCCTGGTCGGTCAGTAAATGATTTGGAAATGTATCGATACAGTGTTAGAAATTACTTTCCATCTCCAAACCATTGAATCTTCAATATAAAATTATGTCTCAAATATCCGAAAAGTTTATAACAAAAAGCAGTGTAAAGGCAGCAGACCTGGAGCACCGTCGAAAGATCAATTTTAATATAGGAAGGTACAATGCAGCGGTACCAAAGGGCAAATTGCAGTTTGACAATGTACATCTTGCACGGGAAAGAGCAAAGAATACGAAGTGGCGGGCTATTGAGACGTTGGACCAGCAGCTGGAAGAATTTGAACTACACTTTACCCGGCGTGGCGGAAAGGTTATATGGGCAGAAAATGCAGAGCAGGCCATGCAGGAAATTATAAAAATATGTGAGGCAAAAAATTGCAAAACACTGGTCAAGAGCAAGAGCATGGTTACTGAAGAAATTCACCTGAATGATGCCATGAAGGAACATGGAATTGAAAGCGTTGAAACGGATCTTGGAGAGTACATACAACAGTTGGATGGTGAGGCGCCCTATCATATTGTAACACCTGCCATGCATAAAAGCAAAGAGGATGTTGCCAAACTTTTTGCAGAAAAACTGGGCACGGATCCGAACCTCACACCGGAACAGCTTACACTGGTGGCCAGAAACATTTTAAGAGAAAAATACGTGCAGGCTGAAGTTGGCATTACAGGAGCCAATTTTATCATCAGTGATATCGGCGCCGTTGCAGTAACGGAAAATGAAGGCAATGCAAGGCTCAGTTGTGCTTTTCCAAAAACCCATATCGTTGTTGTTGGCATAGAGAAAGTGATCCCATCAATTACAGACCTGGCCTTGTTCTGGCCGTTGCTCAGCACTTTTGGTACCGGCCAAAAGATAACTGTGTATAACACGATCATCGCAGGGCCACGCCAGCCAGGTGAATTGGATGGGCCTGATGATATGTATGTTATCCTGCTTGACAACGGCCGCACAAATATTCTTCAGAATCCAAAGCAGCGGGAAAGCCTGTACTGCATTCGTTGCGGTGCCTGCCTTAATGCCTGTCCTATTTATAAAAATATTGGCGGTCATGCTTACGGGGCAACTTACAGCGGCCCGATAGGAAGTGTTATAACGCCCCATCTTCAGGGAATGGAGGATTTTAAACATTTGAGTTATGCATCCTCTCTTTGCGGAAATTGTACCGAAGTTTGTGCGGTAAAAATTAACCTGCACGAATTACTATTGGAGAACCGTCATGAATCTGTTGAAGAAGGTTTTACAACTTATACAGAAAGGATTGCATGGAAGATGTGGAAAACAGCCAGCCTTAAAAGAAGCATGATGAACATGGGAAATGGACGTTTGAAAAACATGATTGTAAATAGTTTATTTAAAGACTGGAAAAAAAATCGAGGTGAGCTTGACTTTAGTCAGAAAACATTTAATGAGATGTGGAAGGAAAGGAAGTCATAATGCTTGTTGATGAATTATAAATTCACCTGATAGCGTTACAGCAGCAAATAGCCGGGCTTTATTCACCACTCTTAATTCATCATTCTTACAGGCTTCAATGATATTAATTTACGCACATACGGCTACGAAGCGATTACAATATATTTGTAAATTTATTTTTAAAGAACAGCTTGGTATTGCTTACAGCCTCACCATTGATGAAATAAATTTTAAAGAACATAACGCAGATAAAGTAAATTACAGTGACCTTATTTTTGACGACGCATTTAACGTAAAACCACATTCCCTTCTTTTCGAAAAGAATATTCAGCGGCAGCAAATAAATTGTTTTGAAGAAAATGGATACAAGGCATTTTTCAAAAACAGTGGTGGCGATTTTTCATTTGATATTTTTGCAGCATCTTTCTACCTGCTCAGCCGATATGAAGAACACCTGCCTCACAAGAAAGATATGTACAACCGTTATGCACATGAGCAATCACTGGCATTTAAAGAAAACTTTTTAAATATACCGCTTGTAAATATCTGGTTGCATGATTTGTTGAAACAAATTTTAAAAAAATTCCCGTCTATCAAATACCAGCTTACCGCTTTTAATTTTATCCCAACGTATGATATTGATATAGCCTGGTCGTACAGGCACAAGGGTTTACTGAGAAATATTGGCGGCTTTCTTAAAAAGCCATCTATGGAAAGATTGCGGGTACTTGCTGGTTTAAAAAAAGATCCGTACAACTGTTATGATTTTCTAAATGAACTTCACAAAGAACATAACCTGGAACCTATTTACTTTTTTTTAGTAGCCACCTCAAAAAGCCAATATGATAAAAATATATCTCCTTATGCTAACTCCATGTGGCAACTTATCAGGACGCATGCAAAAAAATATGACATCGGTCTTCATCCTTCCTGGAGAAGTAATGAAGACATTGTTATATTAAAAAAAGAAAGAAAAATACTGGAAGAAGCCGGGCATGTTCATATCAAAAAATCCCGGCAGCACTATATAAAATTCAACCTCCCGCAAACTATGGAGAGACTACTGGAAGCAGGTATTGAAAATGACCACAGTATGGGCTACGGAAGTATAAATGGTTTTAGGGCATCTGTTGCGTCTCCATTTTTCTGGTATGATCTTAAAAAAGAAGTAGCTACCCGGTTATTGATGCATCCTTTTTGTTTTATGGATGCCAATAGTTTTTATGAGCAGAAACAAAATGCAGAGGAAGCCTATAAAGAACTAATCCATTATTATGAACAATGTGAAAAGGTAAACGGGACCCTGATAACTATATTTCACAACCATTTTTTAGGCTCTGACAAACAATTTGCCCGGTGGAAAGAAATGTACCGCCATTTTACATCTCAGCTTCCACGATAAGCTTTTCATTTCCTCTTTTGATACTGTAATTTACAAGGTACACGCCAATGAGTGTAACAATGGCACCCCACAAAATATTAATTGTCAGTTTTTCATTTAATAAAAATGAAGCCAGCACCATTGCCACCAGGGGATTAAAGTAAGCATACAGGGAGGCTATTGCAGCGGGTAATTTTTTCATCGAATAAATGAATGCCGCAAAAGATATCAGCGAACCGAAAACCACCAGGTATATAATTACCAGCCACACCTTTAAGGAAATAGTTGAAAAAGGAACCGTAGGCTGAGTGATTTCTGCGATTACAAGCAAAATTAACGAGCTGATAAGCATTTGCCAGCCCGTGCCATAATATGGATTGATAGCCGCCTTGTTTCTTGACAAAAAAATAGTACCAACACTCCACGACAGCATCGCCAATACCGACAATGCCAGTCCAACCAAAAAATCTTTATTAAGACCATGAAATGCATGTTCATAAAATACGATACCCACTCCCGTTAGTCCCAGGAAAAGACCTATAAAAGTTAAGACCGTAAGTTGCTTACTTTTAAAAAAAACCTTTTCAATAATTACTACACTAAGTGGATAAAGGGCTCCTATCAATGCACTTAAACCAGTTGGAATATATTTAAGGCTCCAGGTGCTGAGACCGTTTGCAAATACAAACATCAATATACCCATTACCAGTAACCATCGAAATTGCTTTGCCGATGGAAGGGGTAATTTTTTATAAAAAATAAAAAATCCTATAAAACAAATGCCCGCAATAAACTGCCTGATATAAGCCATTTGCAATGCAGGAATCTCATTTACACCTATTTTACTTGCAACCCAGGTAGTGCCCCACAACACACAGGTGACAGCAAGCGCCGCATAACCCTTGCCCATTCCATCCATTTTTTTGATTTGCTGCATTCCTGTTGATAATCCTGTTAGTGTTTAAAATGCCTTCTGCCGGTTATTACCATTGCAAGCTGCTCCTGTTTGCAATATTCGATAGAATCTGCATCACGGATAGAGCCGCCGGGCTGGATGAAGGATGTTACACCAGCTGCATGAGCGATCTTTACACAATCATCGAACGGGAAAAAAGCGTCGCTGGCAAGCACGGCATCCGAAAGATCAAACTTAAATTGAGCGGCTTTGCCAATGGCATGTTTTAATGCATCAATGCGGCTGGTTTGACCGCATCCTTTTCCAATCAACTGGTTATTTTTTACCAGGGCGATGGCATTGCTCTTAAGGTGCTTACAAACGATATTGGCAAATAATAATGCTGTCTTCTCTTCTTCTGTAGTAACTCTTCCGCCAACTTCCTTCCATTCTGTAATATTTCCATCATCAACCTCTTGCATTAAAATACCGTTTAAGAGGGACCGCGATTGCTGTTTATTCAACGCAACATTTTTTAATACCAGCAATATCCTGTTCTTTTTTGATTGTAATATTTTCAACGCTTCGGTTTCAAATGAAGGTGCGATCAACACTTCGAAAAACAGTTCATTGATTGCGGCTGCTGTTGCTGTATCTACCGCAGCATTGCAAACCAACACTCCGCCAAAAGCACTTTCAGGATCGCCAGCCAGGGCTTTGTCCCAGGAAGCTTTTAGTGAATCCCTTACAGCGATACCACAAACATTCGTATGCTTGATGATGGCAAAAATAAATTTATTTTCAACTTCTGCAGCATCAAACTCCTTTATCAATTGAATGGCTGCATCCACATCCACGAGATTATTGTACGACAATTCTTTTCCGTGCACCTGTGTAAAGACCTGCTTTAAATCACCATAAAAACTTGCGGACTGGTGCGGATTCTCGCCGTAACGCAACGATTTCACTTCTCTATTAAAAGGCGTTGGAAAACTTGCGTGATGAAAATAATTAGAAATGGCGGTATCATAAGCGGTACAAACATCAAATGCCTTCACGGCAAAAAAACGGCGTTGTTCAAGAGTGCTGTCTCCTTTATGCTGAAGTAGTATTTCTTCCAGTAAAGAATAATCCTCCCTGGCAGCAATCACTACAACATCCCGGTGATTCTTAGCCGCTGCACGTATCATCGAAGGGCCGCCAATATCAATTTTCTCAATTATCAGGGCTTCGTCTGTGCTGTTGCATACGGTTTCTTCAAACGGATAAAGACCAACGATCACCAGGTCAATTTCCGGGATTTGATACTCCTCCATCTCTTTCACATGACTTTCATCGTCTCTTTTTCCCAGGATACCGCCGAATACTGATGGATGAAGGGTTTTTACCCGGCCTCCTAAAATAGAAGGATAGGTAGTCAGCGATTCTACGGAAATACAGGGAACTCTTAATTTTTCGATAAATTGTTGTGTACCGCCGGTACTGTAAATTGTTATACCGAGATCGTGTAATTGCTGAACAATATTTTCAAGGCCATCCTTGTAAAAAACAGAGATCAACGCGGATTTAATTTTTTTCATAATTTCCCCTGCCTTGGCGGCATCGTTTAGCGTTAAAAAATGTTTGGGGCAATAACTATTCAACATCCAGCATGAAAGCGCCCTTTTCGGGTATTGAAAAGCATGGCAAAGCTAATGTTTCACACTCCTTTTTCCAGCCCGCAATTTTCCACAAACTGTTAGACGCATCAAAAACAATGATAGATGGTTTTATAGCGGTTGCGAGCTGAGCTATTTTTATCCCGGGATTTTTTGAAAGCAGCAATAAATCTACTGCTACTTTTTTTTCCAGCGGGTGAAATTGAAGCGATGAATCAATCACAAGGATTTTCCTGTTAAAAAACTGCCACGCAATTTTGTGCTGGTAAAGGCCAGGCATCATTGATACGCCCGTTGAAGCCTGCAATGATATCCGGGCGGGCCTTAAGTGAAAGTTGCGCAACGCCCCATCATTAATCAGGCTGCTATCGCCAACAAAATGGTACTGATCGTGGTAAATAAAATCGATGGCCTGGTGTTGCGGTACATTATATACAACGATCCATTTTTGTTGATGAATACCTAGTCTTGAATAAGTTTGAACTGCAATGAATGAAAACAAACTTAACAATGCCAGGCGAAACGCAACCCTGCTTTTATGGATTAGCCAGGCGCTGGCGGCAATGATGAATATATACAGCAACCAGGTAGTTACTACGTTTGCGTAAATATTATCGAGTAAGGAATAAGGAATATTATTGCAGGTGTTGATAATTGCATTCATCAGCCATATCAGACACGCAATTAATTTCCCGGCATACACACCCAGGAAAGGTATCCAGGAAAATGCAATCAGAAATATTTCAACAAATAAAATGATGGTAGACAAGGGCACCGCCAACAGGTTGGTAATAAAAAACAGGTTGGGAAACTGGTGAAAATAATAAATACACAAAGGGAATGTGATTAACTGCGCCGCTAAAGTAACCGCAAGCATGTTCCAGCATTTATTTAACCAGCTGTTTTTCAGGTACAGAAGGCTTATAATAGGCTTTTGCAATGCAACGATCCCGATTACAGCAAGGTAACTTAACTGGAATCCGACGTCCCATAAAAAATAAGGATCGTAACAAAGTAATATAAAAGCCGAAGAAGCCAGTGAATTATAAATAGAAGTTTGTTTAAAAAAATTTTTGCCTATTAAAATACAGGTAAACATTACCGCACTGCGGAGTACAGAAGCAGACGCGCCTGTTAAAAGTGCAAACAGCCATAAGCAGGAAAGGATCAGACCTACATTCAGGAGTTTGTAATTTTTAATGAAGGGAAGGCGGTTAAACAGCCAGGCCAGCATTACATAAATAAGCCCGAGGTGCAGACCTGAAATAGCAATTATATGGACCACACCTGCATTGCTGTACGCCTGTACAAGATCTTTATCCAGGTCTTCTTTATAACCTATTAGAAGCGCTTCGGCAATTCCCAAAATGTTGTTGTCGGCAGAAATGTTATTCTGTAATGCCGAAATCACGTAAGACTGAAGCGAAAAGACAAATCTGTTGAGCGCCAGACGGCTTTTTGATTCAAGTTTGATCCAGTCCTTTTCTTTAAGATAAACTGTATGAAATGTTTGATGAAACGCGGCATAACGTTCATAGTTAAACGCACCCGGGTTACCTGCATTTTCAATTTTTTGAAGTGGTTTGGAAACCAGTATTTTGTCCCCGTATCTTAAGAAGCCGGCTGCACTGTCTTTTGTGAAATAAATAAACAATTTACCAGCCGCGGGGTTAAAAACCGCACCATTTACAACCTGCTCCACGTACCCGGTCACCTTATATGATTTTGTACGTTCAACTAACGGTTCATCAATGCGAACGAGTAACAGGCTGCTGTCATTGTACTGGTGGCCAAACCAATCACTGTTATTCCGCACGTCTTTTTGCCTGCTGATCAACAAGCCAAAAACAGCAATTAATAAAAAAAACAGCACACCCAGTAACTCGCGGAACCGAAATTGTAAAGCCAGCGGCAGGAAAGAAAATAACAGGATTGCTGCTAAAAAAACAGCAAAAGAAATCATTATAAAATAAAATGGCAATTGTTGGTACCATTGCAGCAGGATGCCCATTATTAATGGAATAAGCAGCCGGCAAAACGGTGCAGTTTTCCAAATGGGAATATTGTACGATTGCATGGCTCAAGGTACACTTACCACGCAAATCTAACCGGTTGAATTGCCCCGATTATCACAAGTTTTTTCCCTGAAAATTACGTTGATTAACTCCTTTAAACTTGAATGAACTAAGACACATCACATAGGATACTAATGACGGCGAAGTAGTTATATTTTCTCAATACATCAAATGGAATAACATGTAAATACCGCAAATTGTCCGGCACTATTATTTACTCAAATGCATACTCCGCTCTTTATACAATTGCCTGAAATAAGGATCCCGCAGGTCTTTTATGAAGCGGATAGCTTCGCCTGTACTTTTCATTTCCGGACCAAGTTCTTTGTTTACGCCCGGAAATTTATTAAAAGAAAAAACCGGTTCTTTGATCGCAAAACCTTTCAATTTTTTCTTGAACGTAAAGTCTTTGAGTTTAGCCTCACCAAGCATTACTTTGGTTGCGATGTTAAGATAAGGAATCTGGTAAGCCTTAGCGATGAATGGCGTCGTACGGGAAGCCCTGGGATTGGCTTCAATCACAAATACATTTCCGTCCTTAATAGCGAACTGGATATTGATAAGACCTTTAATGTTCAAAGCGCGCCCGATCTTTTCTGCATATTCCTCCATGGTATGAACCACCAAAGGTGTAAGATTAAATTGTGGCAACACTGCATTGCTGTCACCACTATGGATACCCGCAGGTTCAATATGCTCCATTAATCCCATTACATGAAAATCAGTGCCATCAAAAATCGCATCTATTTCAGCTTCCTGGCAACGGTCAAGAAAATGATCTATAAGAATCTTATTGCCCGGCAAATGTTTTAATAAACTTAATACCCCGTTCTCCAGTTCTTCATCATTTAATACGATGCGCATTCTTTGTCCACCCAATACATAACTGGGGCGAACTAAAACCGGGTAACCCACTTTTTTAGCAACTTCTATGGCGTCATCAGTATTGTATGCAGTGCCATAGTTTGGATAAGGAATTTCAAGTTCTTTCAACATATCGCTGAAGCGGCCCCGATCTTCTGCGATATCCATATTGTCGTAAGAAGTTCCAATAATCCTTATCCCTTTTTCATGAAGACGGCCTGCTAATTTCAAAGCCGTTTGCCCACCCAGCTGCACAATAACCCCATAAGGCTTTTCATGTTCAATTATTTCCCATATATGTTCCCAGAACACCGGTTCAAAATACAATTTGTCAGCAATGTCAAAATCAGTAGAAACGGTTTCAGGATTACAATTTATCATGATAGCCTCATACCCACATTCTTTTATCGCAAGCAAGCCATGTACACAACAATAGTCAAACTCAATACCCTGGCCAATCCTGTTTGGGCCACTTCCCAACACAATTACTTTTTTCTTGTCAGAGACTTTTGACTCATTGGAATCAAGTCCTTCTTCTTTTGGGGAAATAGAGCGGGGTTCAAACGTTGAATAAAAGTAGGGTGTCTTGGCTGCAAACTCTGCACTGCAGGTATCCACCATTTTGTACACGCGGGTAAGGCCCATTTTTTTCCTGCGTTCATATAATTCTTCAGTAGCGCCACCCTCTCCCATAATTCTAACCAGCTGTTCATCACTAAAACCCAGCACTTTTGCTGCAGTCAGCAATTCACCGGGTAATGTTTCCAGGTCATGCTTTGCAATTTCTTTTTCACAATCACAAATTTTCTGTATCTGGTAAATGAACCAGCGGTCAATCATGGTGCTTTCGCAAATTCGCTTCACACTTACACCCGCCATGAGAGCATCTTTGATCCGGAAAATCCTGTCCCACTTTGGAATTTTTATATACTCAAGAAGTTCGTCTGTATGCATGAGGCTTTTTCCATAATATCCCAGGCCGACAGCTTCATTTTCAAGACTCTGACAGGCTTTTTGAACAGCCTCTGCAAAGCTTCTCCCTATTGCCATCACCTCACCAACACTTTTCATCTGGAAACCCAGGGTATCATTCGCACCTTTAAATTTATCAAAATTCCAGCGGGGAATCTTTACGATCACATAATCGAGTGCCGGTTCAAAATAAGCGGAGGTAGATTGAGTGATCTGGTTTTTTAATTCATCTAAATTATACCCCAGTGCAAGTTTGGCGGCGATTTTTGCAATTGGATAACCCGTAGCCTTACTCGCCAATGCAGACGAGCGGCTAACCCTGGGATTTATCTCTACCACAATAATTTCTTCAGTTTGGGGATTTAATGCAAACTGCACATTACAGCCACCCGCAAAATTTCCGAGGTTGCGCATCATGTCTATCGCAGTATTGCGCATGAGCTGGTAGGCCGTGTCGCTTAAGGTCATTGCAGGGGCCACGGTAATACTATCTCCGGTATGCACCCCCATCGGGTCAAAGTTTTCCACGGCACAAATGATCACCACATTGTCGTTGTTGTCTCTTAATAACTCCAGTTCAAATTCCTTCCAGCCAAGCACAGCTTTTTCTACCAGTACTTCATGAATGGGAGATGAGGTGAGCCCGTTATTCAGTGCTTCATCAAGTTCTTCCTTCTTAAAAACAATACTGCCACCCGTTCCACCTAAGGTAAATGAAGGCCGTATAACCAGCGGAAAGCCGATCTCCTGTGCAAATTCCTTTCCTTCCAAAAATGAATTGGCGGCTTTAGCGGGCGCTACCGGAATATTCATTTCTATCATCCAGTTCCTGAATTTTTCCCTGTCCTCTGCCTTGTCTATTGCCTTGATATCAACTCCTATGAGTTTTACATTGTGTTTTTCCCAAATTCCGAGTTCATCGGCCTCTTTGCAGAGATTCAGCGCTGTTTGCCCACCCATGGTTGGCAACACCGAGTCAATTTTATTTTCTTCCAGGATTTGTTCAATACTTTCCACTGTTAAAGGCAGCAGGTAAATTCTATCTGCCATCATGGGATCCGTCATGATAGTAGCCGGATTGCTGTTGATCAGGATAACTTCCACTCCTTCTTCCCTTATGCTGCGAGCGGCTTGTGTGCCGCTATAATCAAATTCGCAGGCCTGTCCTATAATGATCGGGCCGCTCCCTATAATTAATACTGATTTTATGGAAATGTCTTTGGGCATGTGATACGCCTGTTGAATGGCGTGCAAAAGTACTTGTAAAAAAAATGTGTCGCAAATTTTCGGGCCAATAAGAAGAATTTTTATTCTGTAACGAAAAAACTGTTTCTTTTGATTTTTTTTTACACAATTGAGGCTAAATAATCATTAATAGCCAATACCCTGAATGGCAATCCCTTTTAGATTTTTGTAACTTTACAGCTAAACAGCCTTTCCCCTTCATGAAGTTATATATGCAGCGCATTTTTTTATTGCTCCCTTTCTTGCTCGTAACCAAATTTTCAACGGCTCAATTATTTCCGCAGAAAAATTATCCAAAGTTTTATTTCCGATGGCCGGTAGGTGCTAGGGTAGGACTGGTAGCTAATTTCGGAGAATTGCGGAACAATCACTACCATATGGGCCTTGATATCAGAACAGATCAAAAAGTAAATGTTCAGGTTTATGCTGCCGCAGATGGCTACATTGCCAAAGTGAAGATTGAACCTTTTGGTTTTGGCAGATGTATTTACATCAACCATCCCAATGGTTTTACCAGCTTGTACGCTCATTTGAATAATTTTAATCCGGCCCTTGAAAAATATATAAGCGACCAGCAGTACGGCTTAAAAAAATGGAGCATTTTCGTGGATATTCCCCCAACCGCTTTCCCGGTAAAAAAAGGCGACTTCATTGCGTTTAGCGGCAGCACCGGCGGTTCCCAGGGACCGCATGTACATTTTGAAATACGTGATACAAAAACAGATAAGGTTTTAAATCCTATGCTTTTTGGTATGCCCGTTCCAGATAATGTGCCGCCCGTTATATTGCGTTTAGCCGTGTATGACAGAAACTTCAGTACCTATGAACAAACTCCTAAACTTTATGCTTTAAAAAAAGATAATGGTATTTATAAACCAGTTGGTGGTAATATACAGGTTAACTCAGACAAAGTAAGTTTTGCTATCAGTGCGTACGATCGTGTTAGCGGATCAAATAACCCTAATGGTATTTTTAATGCGGAATTATTTGACAATGACAAGATTGTATGTGGCTTTGAAATGGACAACATCAGTTACGATGAAACCCGTTACCTGAACGCCCATATAGATTATAAAACAAGAAGCAGCGGAGGGCCTTATTTACAGCACCTTTCGCGTTTGCCAGGATATGCAGACGGCATATACCGATGCCCGGACGGAGGTGACGGCGTAATCCGTCTATCCGACAGCGGTAGTCATCTAATCAAGATCGTTGTAGGCGATGCAGATGACAATAATTCAACGATAGAATTTTTATTAACGGCAAAGGAAGCAAAAAATAACAATACGATTTCTTATGCAACAAAAATGTTTTTGCCAGGGTATGTAAATGTATTTGAAGATGCCGATGTAAATTTTTATTTGCCGGAGGGCTCGTTGTATGATTCTTTCAGGATAAATTTTAAAAAAACAGTACCTGCAGAGGGAAGACCCGTTTACCAGCTGCACAACAACTCCGTGCCGGTACACAATTATTTCCCGGTAAAAATTCACGATAATTTCGCCGTAGAAGACACCGGTCATATTGTAATGAAACGGTTTTATGCAGCAAAGGATGATTATAAAAAAGCCGTGTATGAGAATGGCTGGTATAAGGCAAGCTTTCGGGAGTTTGGTAATTACCAGCTGATAGTGGATCACACGCCACCTGTTATTACTCCAATTGGCTTTAGAGATGGCATGAAGACTACAAGATTAAACAGGATAGCATTTTCTGTGACGGATAATACAGAAGAAATCGTAAATTTTACTGGCTTATTGGATGGCAACTGGCTCCGGTTCAGCAACGACAAAGGCAAAGTATTCATTTATTTATTTGATGAACATTGCGGCCCCGGCGAACATGAATTAAAAATAGCTGCGGAAGACCTGGCCGGAAATAAGACTGAGAAAGTTTATAAGTTTGTGAGATAGTTAATTTGTTGGGGGTTTGGGGTTACTGCGTTTTTGAATTAATTTGCTCCGCTTATTCACCCATTCACCGACTAATCACCCATGACCCCATTAACCGAAGGCTCCAAAGCCCCTACATTTAAAGCGAAAGATCAAAACGGAAATACTGTTTCGTTGGCCGATTATAAAGGCCAGAAACTAATCTTGTACTTCTATCCTGAAGACGGTACACCCACCTGTACCATACAGGCCTGCAACTTAAGAGATAATTTTGGCTTGTTGAAAAACAATGGTTTTACAGTGCTTGGCGTTAGTCCGGATGAACAAAAAAAGCATAAAAAATTTGAAGATAAGTACGAGTTGCCATTTACGCTCCTGGCCGATCCTTCACACAGCATTATAGATAAGTATGGAGTTTGGGGAGAGAAGCAGCTGTACGGCAGAAAATATCTTGGACTTCACCGCACTACTTTTTTAATTGATGAGAAAGGAATTATCCGGAAAATATTTTTAAAGCCCAGGAGCAAACAACATGCGGAAGAAATATTGAAGGCATGGACTGCCTTTTTAAAGCAATAGGGAAATCTTAGCAATTTGAGATTCCCCGCAACCGCTGCTATTTTTCTCCGTATATAAGGCAAATATGTTTTTATGAGAAAAATCGTTTTTATATTCCTGGCGTCAATTGTGTTTATGAGTTGTAAAAAAACAGATACCGGTATTACTACAGAACCCGGATTTTGCGATGCTGTTTCATCTACCTACGCCGCAGACGTGCAGCCGCTTATAAATACCTATTGTTTGATTGGCAGCAATTGTCACAACACCGGAAGCGTAAACAATGGTGGAGAACTCACTGATTACAATAAGGTATTTGCAAAAATGGTTGATATTAGGAGAGATGTAAACCTTGGTATTATGCCCGTAAATGCCACGATTACAACCGAAGAAAAGAAAAAAATTATTTGCTGGATAGACAACGGCGCCTTAAACAATTAAAAAGGTGAATAAGTGAATTAGCAAAATTTCTTTTGAAGCAAAAAACCGGTTAATCATTGATCCATTCGAACCTAACCTTATTCAACCGTTAAACCATTGAATCTTCCAACCTACCTTATAAAAGAAAATTCTTTTCTTGCCCGGATAGCAGCAAAAAAGCTTCGCAAAAACAACGTGGCCATGGTGCTGGGCAAAACCATTCATCTTTGGAACACAACCACCGCGGAATTCTTACAAAATGAAAAATGGGTAAAACATGAAATGTGTCATGTAAAGCAATTTCAACATTACGGATTTGCAGGTTTTATCATCAAATATTTGTGGGAGAGCGCCAAAAAAGGCTATTACCACAACAAGTACGAGGTTCAAGCCAGGGAGGCTGAGAACTTATAGTATCCATTCCACTTCCCCAAATTCAAATAGCCGGGGCATACTGTCTTGTGTAAGCAACTGTCCGTGGCCGTTCACAGCTTTTACAGTTGTTTCAAAAACAATGTTTTTTTTGCGGAGTTTTACTTTTTTATTCAACAGGTAAAGATTGTCATTATAAGTGTTTATAATATCCGGTAAAGTAGCTTGCTTGATGCCGGTCATGCAAACAATAATCATTTTATGCAAAGCTTTGGCCAGGGCTATTACATCGTAGCTATCTCCAGTTATCTGTTTCAGGGAAGTAGCATTTTCCAGGCCTTGAGGAAAATCAATTTGGTTTACGTTTACACCGATACCAACAACTGCCCATTTCCAGGCACTGCCCTGAAAAATATTCTCAATTAAAATTCCCCCTGCCTTTCTGTCACGGCTGTAAATATCATTTGGCCATTTTATTTTAATTTCATTTGTGAGGTAACGTTCCAAAAAAGAGTGGCAAATGTTAGAAATGACCATATTGAATAAGAAAGGCTGGCTCCAGAAAACAGGCAAAGGCTCAATCACAATGCTCATTATAATGTTTTCTCCTGCTGTGCTTATCCAGGTCTTTCCACGCTGACCTTTCCCAGCGTTTTGATCCAATGCAAACCATGCTGCCCCATGCTTCGCCAATCCAGCATGAACATTTGCCATGGCATAGTTGTTGGTACTATCCACCGTGTCCAAAACAGTAAACATTTCTATTGTCTTCATAAATTATCAAATGGCAAAGAAAATTGTACTTTTGAGATAAGTTGCAAGCTAATTTTTATTGGCCTAACACCGCATGGAATATACCATGTATATGAAAAAATAAAATTGTTACATATTTGAACAACCTTAAAGTATTAAACAGCAGAAAAAAAAGCCCGGCCAGGTTAACCAAGAACAGCAAGATCTTCAAAATGATCATTCATGCTATACAGGAAAAAAAGGGTGAGCACATTGTGAGCATGGACCTTCGAAAGATCCCCGAAGCGGTGGCAGATTTTTTCATCATCTGCCAGGCAAACAATCCCAATCAATTAAAAGCAATAGCAGACAACATCGAGGAAGAGGTGAAAGAAACCTGTGCCGAATCACCTTATAAGCATGAAGGCCGACAGGCGCAACAATGGATTCTTATAGACTACGTTAATGTGGTAGTTCATATAATGCTTCCGGAACCAAGAAAATTTTATCAATTGGAAGAACTGTGGAGCGATGCTCCTTCAACCGAACACAACGGTTAATTAATAAAACCATACCGGACAACCTAAAAAAATTAATGGCACAACAAAATATGAATCAACCTAACAACAAAAGAAAAAATTCACCTGAGAATGTACCGGGTTCGGGAGAAGATCCTAAGAAAAAAAATAAATTCAATATATATTGGATCTACGGCCTCGTATTTTTATCCATCATCGCATACAATATGTACAGGGGCGTAAACAGCACCGGCGTTGAAACTGACCAGCAGAAATTTTATGAAATGCTGAAGCAGGGCGATGTTGATAAGATCAAAACGATCCGGAACAAAAAACTGGTGCGCATTTTCCTTAATAAAGACAGTCTTAACAACAAAGCTGGTATCTACAGCCTGCTACTGAACGATGCGCAGGATGATAAAAAATATGATGCTGCTAAAAAGACCAACCAGCCACAGGCGTATTTCAACATCAAGGATATGGAATCTTTTAGCAGAGAGATGAGTGAATTTTACACGCAGAATCCGCAGATAAAACATATTTCCGATAATCCAGATGAGGAAGGCGAACTGTTTAGCCAGATCATCAGTACCCTGTTGCCAATACTGCTTATCGGTTTTCTGTTCGTGTTAATGATGCGTAAGGTTGGCGGGCCAGGCGGCGGCGGCGGACCAGGCGGTATCTTCAATATCGGAAAATCAAAAGCCACTCTTTTTGAAAAGG
>JACMPR010000387.1 GCA_014377385.1 Ferruginibacter sp.
TACCTCATTGAATAGCGTTTATAACACAACAAATACACCTGATGCAAGCGGTGGACTGACAGAATTAGTAATCAACTGCACGACAATCGGCGGTTGCAATGTGAGCCTGTCAGCGGTAGGAGTAAACGTGTTTTGCAATGCAGGAACGAATGGCTCCGTAATGTTAACTACCCCAGGTGAGGCAGGCACATTTACCTATTCAGTAAATGGAGGCGGATCACAATCTTCTAATACTTTTAATAAGCGCCTGCCTTTCTGTAAACGGTGTTTTTGGCACAACAAATACTTCAAATGCAAGTGGTGGACTAACTGAACTTGTATTCACTACAAGTTGCAACGTATTGCCTGTTTCACTCTTAACTTTTACAGGAACACGGGTAGATGCGATAGCAAAGTTGAGATGGACAACGGCCTCGGAAATTAATTTTAAAATTCGTTGCCGGGCGTTCAAAGAATGGACGTCAGTTTGAATCTATCGGCATGAAAGCAGCAACGGGTGATAACAGCTTGTACAATTTTGATAACAATCTTTTACCTGGTTTGTCTTTTTACAGGTTAAAAATGATTGACCACGACGGTAATTTTTCTTACGGTGACATCGTAAAACTGGTTAACAACATCGCAGAAACAAATTTATCAATATCAACAAACCCGGTCGAAAATGTCCTTACCCTTAATCATCCGAAGGCCACAGCAGGCGCCGCGGCTAAGTTGTATTCTATCACCGGTCTGTTATTGATTACACAGGGCGTTGAACTGAATACTTCACAAACTAATATTGATGTTACTAAACTACGTACCGGAATTTATGTAGTGAAATATTATACCAACCTGGCGGAAAGAGCCGTTCGGTTTAAAAAATATTGATGCCTGCCAATATTTGAATTTGCGGGTAGATGTATTTCGCATCACTCCAAAATTTACCTGAACAAACACACCTAAAGTGCATTGAACAGAATCTATCGTGAATAACCCCGAAGCCGTTCCACCGCCCACATTGTCTTCCTTAATTTTTCCATAACGGCGCTGTCAATAACGTCCCAAATATGTTCTTTATTTACGTGAAAACCGTTTACATCATTGAGCATACCGTTCCCCCAATTTATCACGCAAGAAGTGATTTTTGTTTTATTTGTGGCAAGTCGTTCAACTTGAATAATTTCCTGCAGGTTCGTATTTTTCTCCGAAAACCTTTTTCGAAAAATTGTCGTTGAGGTCTACTTTTAAAATCAACCATTTATTTTGAAGGTAGCTGATGATGCCGGGTTTTATTGAACTGCTATCAGCAATCGTTTTGTTTTTATAATAGTTGGTTACTACGTACCCGCCGCTTTTAAGTTCGATGTGTATAACAGGAGCAATTCATGCCGATAGTTTTGCATCGCGGTAAAATAATTCCCACGCTTTATTTAGATTTACAGGCACCGCCATGGTAAGCTGGCGGATTTTTTCACCGGACTTATTGACGTAAGAAGTGTAATCCACCTGCGCATGGGAAAGCAAACACGCTGTTAAGCCGGCAGATAAAAAGAAGAAAGACATTTTTTATTTTGATATTAAAGAAGTGTAGGTAAAGGAAGGTTCGGGAGCGCCTGCCTGGATTTGATAACCGGGAATGGATCCCACGAAAAATTTGTAAATACAAAGAAAGGCAAGAAATAAGGTTTGATTTTTCCTGTTTTGGTTCTACTAACTTTTTCTTGAAGGGAAAGGTTTCAGGAAGTATCTTACTGCCTGTTAGATTTGTTACCAGGGGATTAACTATTTCCGCTCAGGAGGCTGCGGGACTTTATTTTTATACCGTTGAACAAGTCGTTAATTACAATCGTGTTACTATTCATTTGTGCTGACTGTTTTACTTTTTTCCATGGCTATACGCTCTTCAAACTTATTATGTATAATAAGAATCAAAAGCCCAAAAATAATGGCCGATACTATGAGCACCGTACTTAGTAATCCGCTCACGGAAAATGATAGCCTGATTAATATAGTTGATATAATGAAGCCTGAATTTCTGATAACTTTATGGAACTCATCTGTGTGAAAAAAAGAAAACAGTAATAAAATTACATCCGCAATGATAAGGATGGTGAAAAATTGTTCAAAAAAGATGTTATTAATATTTTTAAAAGAAACGCCTTTGCTATCACCCGGGTAAATAGCCCCTGCACACCAGCTTATCAGGGAATAAATAGCCACAAAAATGAGAATGGGTACCAAAGTCGCAGCAAGTACTTTTTTTATTTTTATAAATCTTGCAATACTGTTTTTTTCCTCCTCATCATGCACGCCCTTTACAAATCTTACGCTGCTTTGTCTGTGAAATTGATAAATGAGGAAAAAGAGAAGTACCGATGCTACCAGGTCGTATGTAAACTGCAGGTCGTATTTACTTTTAAACCAATCTGATGAAAGCGACAGCGTTGAAAGATCTTTAAACAGCCGCCTGATTATGATCAGGGAAATAATTTCATATTGCTTCCCGATGTATGTGGTAATAGATTTTGGAAGATAATGTATTAACAGGTATACTTCGTACACAAGAATAAATGAAAAGGGAGTATAAATTGCGGCGATTGGATTATTAAGTAAATGGGAAGATGTATCGATCGAAATAAGGTTATAATCTACCAGGTAAATAATTGTAAGATGAATAAGAAAACTTGCGATGGCTATTGCCAGGATAATTTGTTCGCTTCTTTTTTTGGTTTTATCCGAAAGAAGTTTTTGGTAAATAATGTCAAAACTTTTGTTGAACGCCATATATAAGATGATCTGATAGTAAATGCTGACAGACTTTAACAGTGCAAAGGGGGTAATTGTTTTCCTTTTGCTTATTAAACCGGATCCGGAACTACCATTATCACACATTTCCTGACGAAAGATTACATCCTTATAAATAAAATCGCCCACCGGAAAGCAATATGCCGGAACAGCGGCTAACACCTGCGCCTCTGCTAAGCTGTGTATTCATCTTTCTTCTTCCTCCGGCAGGCTCAAGTGCCCTCCCCTGTATTTGCGTTTCTCATCGTTGCAAAATCGTTTATGACGGGTGCCGCTTGCTTTAATATTCATTATCTTCCTGTAAAAATTACCTGTTTGAAAATACTGATTATCGAAGATGAAGTTGAGCTGAGTGAAAGTATCGCTACCTACCTCAAGGGAGAAGAATATATTTGTGAGATTGCTGCCGATTATAAATCAGCTGTGTATAAAACAGAAGTGTATGAATACGACTGCATCATTTTGGACATAACCTTGCCTGGTGGTAGTGGACTGGAAATTTTAAAACAGCTTAAGGCCAATAATAATGTTGACGGCGTATTAATTATTTCTGCAAGAAATTCCATTGAAGATAAAGTTGCAGGCCTGACATTGGGTGCAGATGATTACCTGCCCAAACCTTTTCATCTTTCTGAATTGAGTGCAAGAATTGCAGCCATCATCCGGCGTAGAAATTTCTTTGGCAGTAATATCATTGAATTCAACGAGATCTCTATGGATACACAAGCCAAGTCAATTACAATCAATGGCCATTCTCCGGAACTTACCAAAAAAGAGTACGAACTCTTACTTTATTTGATATGCAACAAACGAAAAGTGATATCCAAAAATGCGATCGCACAACACCTTTGGGCAGATGAGACAGAACGAAATATTGACTTTATCTATACACATATCAAAAATCTTAGAAAAAAAATAGTAGAAGCAGGCGGAACAGATTACATTAAATCAGTGTACGGAATGGGCTATAAATTTACCGACTGATGAAATTGCTGACAAAATATTACCGGGCGAATATTCTTGCAACCCTTGTTGTGGTTGTTTTGAGTAGTGTATGTTATTATTTCCTGATCCATCACGTTTTGATAGAGCAGCTCGACGATGCATTAGAAGTAGAAGAGCAGGAAGTGATCGAATATGTAAAGCAAAACAGCGTTCTGCCGGCGCCCTCTTCCTATGAAGACCAGGCAGTTAATTTCAAAGAAGCATCCGGTAAAGGAATGCAGCGTACGTTTAGAACCATTTCGTTTTTTAACCATGAAGACAAGGCGCATCTTGCCACACGCCAGCTTATATTTCCCATTGAAGTGAAAGGAAAAATATATAACGTGTTTGTGCTCAGATCTCAGGAAGAAACCGATGAACTTGTCAGGTTGATTTTAATTATAACAGTATTGATCATTTTACTTTTGTTAATTATACTCTTCCTTATAAACAGGTTTATGCTGCAACGTTTGTGGGAACCATTCAATTCTACCCTGCGTCATTTAAAGCAATTTAATCTTTCCGGGAAATATGAACTGCAGGCACAAAAAACTTCCATCAACGAGTTTAGAGAGCTCAATGATGCCGTTAGCATCATGACAATTAAAGTGAACAAGGAATATGATGCGCTGAAAAACCTGACTGAAATCGCATCGCATGAAATGCAGACACCTTTAGCCATTATCAATTCAAAGCTTGACCTGCTGATTCAAGGTGAAAATATCAATGAAAAGCAAATGGAACAGCTACAGGCAATATACAATGCCCTGGACCGATTATCCCGCCTCAATAAATCTTTGCTATTACTTGCAAAAATTGAAAATAACCAATTCAATCTTTCGGTAAATATTTCCCTGGATACTGTGTTAAGGGAAAAGTTACAGCAGCTGGAAGAATTAAGCGGGAATAAAAGCCAGGTTATTTATGCTGATATTCACCCGGTAAATATTAAAGGCAATGAAGAGCTGCTGGATATTTTAGTTAGCAATTTATTAAACAATGCCATCCGTTACAATTTAGAAGGGGGCACTATTTCAGTAAGCCTAAAAGATAACCTGCTGGTCATTTCAAATACATCGCCGTTGCCGGCTTTAGATGAGAATAAAATTTTCTTACGGTTTTACAGGCATGCCGGCACTAAGCCGGAAGGTAGTGGACTTGGCCTTTCCATAGTAAAACAAATCTGTCATGATGCAGGTTATATACTCCGCTATTTTTATCGGGAGGAGCGTCATGAATTTACTGTACAATTTTAGGAAATAAGCAGCAACGTCGAAATAGCTGGTATAGTTGTTTACTTTACGAATCAATTTTACGTTAACTACAAGGTTTCTACAGAATTAACTTTTAAGTTTACAATTCAACTTAAATATTCAATATGAAAAAGATTTTATTATTAGCTTTCATGACTTTGGCGATAGCCGCTGCCGATGCGCAAAAAATGGATGCCGCGGCAGTACCCTCAAATGTGAAGGCTTCTTTTGAAAAGAAATACGCCGGCATAACGGCCAAATGGGAAAAAGAGGCAGGTAATTATGAAGCTGGATTTAAAAAGGATGGGGTAGAAATGTCCGTAGTAATTGAACCGGGTGGAAAAATTATAGAAACTGAGATGGAAATTAAAGTTGCGAAACTACCTGAATCCTCACTGTCGTACCTCAAACAGCATTATAAAGGCAAAACAGTAACCGAAGCTTCAAAAATTACTAAATCAGACGGAACAGTAAATTATGAAGCGGAAATAAATGATACCGACGTAATGTTTGACGCCAATGGTAAATTTTTAAAAGAAACAAAAGACAAAGAGGATAAGGAGGACTAATTTTTAAGTAAAGTTCACATTAAAGAGCGTTGATATCTTTTTAAATAAGGGAAATAATGTCAACGTTTTTTATTTAGAAAGGATTTTCTCTACAGTATTGCTACAGAATGTAAATGTAGGTTACCGCGACTAACTGCAAAGCAGCCTATAAAATAATCCAATGACGATTCACAAAACGCTTTCACTTCTTTTAGTTGCGCTCTGTTATTTTTCTCCTGCAATGGCGCAATATACGGATACAGTCACTTCTAAAATCAGCAAAACTGCAAGCGGGGAGCTGGTAAAAACAATACTGCTTCAAAATAAAAAAATAGTTACGTACAGATCGTTTTTACTACCTGTAGGTATGATTGGATATGGTATTGCCAGCCTAAACAGTAAAGGGTTAAAGCATGTTAATGAAAAAATTAAAGAAGAGATATGGACCGAAGCACCCCATAAAAAAACGCCTATAGATAATTACCTTCAATTCGCCCCGGCGGCGGCCGTTTATGGATTAAATATGGCGGGCATCAAAGGGAAAAATAACCTGAGAGACAGGAGTATCATATATCTCATGTCAAATGCGATGCTGAACGTAAGTATTTCTTCCATAAAAAATACAACACGGCAGCAAAGGCCGGATGGTAGCGCTTACAATTCCTTTCCTTCGGGCCATACGGCTGAAGCCTTTGCATCTGCAGAATTTTTGAGACAGGAATACCGGGAAGTGTCACCCTTTTATGGGATAGCAGGATATGCGGTGGCCACTGCTACCGGCTTATTACGAATGTACAATAATAAACACTGGTTAAGTGATGTGGTAGCAGGTGCAGGTATCGGTATCGCCTCAACGAAACTTGCCTATTACCTGTACCCTCTTATAAAAAGAAAGCTGTTTAAAAATAGAACAATGAATGCTATTGTGATGCCCTATTATAAAAATGCCGGAGCTGGTGTATCAATGATTTATAATATTAACTAGGTTGCATCTGATAATAACAACAGCCTATGAAAAAAATACGGTCGTTTAAGATAGTCATAAGCAGGACGTATTACAGAAGTGTAGCCGTTTTTGCATGTTTATTAATTAGTGCCTTGCCTGCTATAGCTCAAGATTACGTGCCTGGCACAAATTTGATTGATTCGCCCGGCAATAGAAAGCCAACCCCGTTTGCTTTTATAAAAAATTTGCCAAAAGATTTTGTTGCAATCTCAACAGCACCCTTTAAGAAATCAAATTTAAAAAACCTTGCTGTTGTAGTTGGAGCAACCGCATCGCTGATCATTGCTGACCAGGTAATTTATAAGGGTGTAAGAAACTTTTCTGATAAAATTCGTCTTGAACCTGCAGAAAAAAATAAAACATTGTGGAGCCTTAAGGCAGGGAATACTAAAATAGTATTATTAAAAATACCACAGAATCTTAATACAGGCCTGTACAATGTGGGGCAGGGATTTACGACCATGCTGATAGCGGGGGGATTTTATCTTCAGGGAAAAATTTCAAAAAATTACACCTCGCTTCAAACAGCATCTGACCTTACCGAATCATTCGCCATCCTGGGCGTGGTAACACAAATATTAAAATATGCCACCGGGCGGGAAGTTCCCGGACGGGCAATCAATAATGGAGGAAGATGGCGCCCGTTTCCTTCATTGTCCGCTTTTCAAAATAATAAATCCCGTTACGATGCTTTTCCTTCCGGCCATCTTTCCACATTGATGGCAGCGGTTACCATACTTTCAAATAATTATCCTGGCAAAAAATGGATCAGGCGTGTTGGATATACATTGGTTGCATTGTCGGGCTATGCCATGATTAATAACGGAGTGCATTGGGCAGGCGATTATCCGCTGGCAATTGGATTGGGGTATTTAACAGGAAATATTATAACGTCCAGGCACAAGCTGCACTCCTCCAAAGTTGCCGGAATAAACAATTTCTAGCTGACGGTATTGGTTCAATTATCTCAGGCGCCCCACCGAAAAATAGCCGCAACATGTTCAGGAAATTCTTCACGTATTTTCGTGGCAACACATGTTTTATGATTGGTACAACATCGTCATTTCCGGTAAAAATTCAGATAATTTTATCCACAATCTGTCTGTATTTTTAAAATAACATGGCCCATAAGGCTTTCATGCGTTTTCAACAGAAAGTGTATAACCCTTGCTTCAATCTTAACTTTTGGTTATTATTTTTACAACCTGTTATGGTTCCTGCTTCCGGTAAAAATCCGGGTCAGGATTAAAAGGGAACCAGGTGAAAATCCAGGACTATCCCCGTAGCTGTAAGCTCCTTTAAAAATTGTTTGATCCTCTTGCCACTGTCCGTAATACCGGATGGGAAGGCCTTGAACAATGGGGTAAGTCAGAAGACCTGCCAGTAACAAAAATCACTGTAACCTGCTTTCGGGTGAAAAGTATCGGTACTGAAATACACCGCTGTTTCGCGGCTTCCTTTTCAGCACTGCATTTTCGACCCTGAGCGTCAAATAAATCACTGAATGAACCATTCTGAAGAATTACTTTTAAAAGAGAACAAAGATCGTTTTGTTATCCTCCCGATCAATTATCCAAAAATATGGGATCAATATAAAAGACATGAGGCCAGCTTTTGGACGGCCGAAGAAATAGACCTGAGCAGCGACATGAAAGACTGGGAAAATTTAAATGACGGGGAACGTCACTTCATTAGCCACATACTTGCATTTTTTGCAGCCAGCGATGGCATCGTGAATGAAAACCTGGCGGTCAATTTTATGAGCGAAGTTCAGTTGCCCGAAGCCAGGTGTTTTTATGGTTTCCAGATAATGATGGAAAATATTCACAGCGAAACCTATGCTTTGCTGATTGATACTTATATCAAAAATCCCGACGAAAAACACAAACTGTTTCACGCAATTGATACGGTGCCCGCGGTAAAGAAAAAAGCCGAGTGGGCATTGCGCTGGATCGACAATGGAAATTTCGCCGAACGCCTCGTTGCCTTTGCTGCAGTGGAAGGAATATTTTTCAGCGGCAGTTTTTGTTCAATTTTTTGGTTGAAGAAAAGAGGCTTAATGCCCGGATTAACATTTAGCAACGAACTCATCAGCCGGGATGAAGGCCTGCATTGTGAATTTGCCTGCCTGCTTTATGGAATGCTGCAAAATAAATTAAGCCGGGAAGAAGTTACCGCAATCATTACGGATGCTGTAGAGATAGAAAAAGAATTTGTTACGGAAGCATTGCCTGTTAACCTTATCGGGATGAACGCAGTACTCATGCAGCAATATATTGAATTTGTTGCCGACAGGTGGCTGAGTGAGCTCGGGTATCCGAAAGTGTACAACACAACAAATCCTTTTGACTTCATGGAAATGATCTCCCTGCAGGGTAAAACAAATTTCTTTGAAAAGCGCGTCGGCGATTATCAGAAAGCCGGCGTGATGAATAGCAAGGAATCCCAAAGTTTTTCGCTGGAAGAGGATTTCTAAATGGTTGATCACTCAAATATAATGTATGATATCGTTCCTCGCAGGTTTACAAATATCAACATTAACCGCAGTAGCAACTTAAAACACTCAACTCCTAATTCATAACCGAACCCATGTTTGTAATAAAAAGAAACGGAAAACAGGAATCTGTAAAATTTGATAAAGTAACTGCCCGTATTGAAAAATTATCCTACGGACTTAGTCCAATCGTAAACGTTATTGATGTTGCAAAAAAGGCCATCGCAGGTATTTATGAAGGAGTGCCAACAACTGAACTCGATAACCTCGCAGCGGAAACAGCCGCTTCATTAACCATCACGCATCCGGATTATGCTATTTTAGCTTCCCGGATAGCTGTCAGTAACCTGCACAAGAACACAGTGAAAAGTTTTTCTGATACAATGCGCAAACTGTACGGATATGTGGACCTTGCATCCGGAAAAAAGCTACCCCTTATTGCAGATGATGTGATGCAAATAATCGAAGACAATGCAGACCTGCTGGATAGTACCATTATCTACGACCGTGATTTTGCATTCGATTACTTTGGATTTAAAACCCTGGAAAAATCCTACCTGCTACGGATTGCCGGTAAAGTGGCAGAACGTCCCCAACATATGTACATGCGGGTAGCGGTTGGCATTCATAAAGCTGACATAGATAACGTAATCAAGACTTATCACCTGATGAGTGAAAGATGGTTTACACACGCTACTCCAACGCTTTTCAATGCAGGTACACCCAAGCCCCAGATGAGTTCCTGTTTTTTATTAACGATGAAGGACGACAGTATTGATGGCATCTATGACACCTTGAAACAAACTGCAAAAATATCCCAGAGTGCAGGTGGCATTGGGCTGGCGATCCACAATATAAGGGCAACCGGCAGTTACATCGGTGGAACCAATGGCACAAGCAATGGCATCATTCCTATGCTACGTGTTTTTAATGATACAGCCCGTTATGTTGACCAGGGCGGCGGAAAACGAAAGGGTGCATTTGCTATCTACCTCGAACCCTGGCATGCCGATGTATTTGGATTTTTAGATCTGAGGAAGAACCACGGCAAAGAAGAAATGCGTGCAAGAGATTTATTTTTTGCCTTATGGATGAGTGACCTGTTTATGAAAAGAGTGGAAGCAAATGAACAATGGAGTTTATTTTGTCCCAATGAAGCACCTGGCCTGAGCGACTGTTGGGGAGAAGCATTTGAAAAATTATATATCCAATACGAAACAGCGGGCAAAGCAAGAAAGACCATCAAGGCACAGGACCTTTGGTTTAAGATTTTAGAATCACAAATAGAAACCGGCACGCCTTACCTCTTATATAAAGATGCGGCTAACAGCAAGAGCAACCAGCAAAACCTGGGTACCATCAAGTGCAGCAATCTTTGTACAGAAATAATGGAGTACACTTCACCCGAGGAAGTAGCCGTGTGCAACCTGGCATCGGTAGCATTGCCGCGTTTTGTTACCAATGGCACATTCGATCACCAGAAATTATTTGATGTTACCTACCAGGTAACGAAGAACCTCAATGCAGTTATTGACAACAATTATTATCCTGTTGAAGAAGCAAGGTACTCTAATATGAAACACCGGCCTGTTGGTTTAGGGGTGCAGGGGTTGGCGGATGTGTTTATAATGCTGCGGTTGCCATTTGAAAGTGATCTCGCAAAAATGCTCAATAAAAATATTTTCGAAACCATTTACTTTGCTGCGATGACCGCCAGTAACGACCTGGCAAAACAACATGGCGCTTACGAAACTTATGAAGGCTCCCCGGTATCAAAAGGAATTTTTCAATTTGATATGTGGGGTGTGGTGCCGACGGATCGCTGGAACTGGGCTGCATTAAAAGCCTCTGTTAAAGAATACGGCGTAAGGAATTCATTGCTGGTGGCACCGATGCCTACCGCATCTACTTCGCAGATATTTGGTAACAACGAATGCTTTGAACCCTACACTTCAAATATTTATACCCGCAGGGTGTTAAGCGGCGAGTTCATCATTGTAAACAAACACCTGCTGAAGGATCTTGTAAACCTTGGCCTTTGGGATAATGCGATGAAAAACAAAATTATCTCGGCCAATGGATCTATCCAGCAAATTGAAGAGATACCTGCCGAAATCAAAGGATTGTATAAAACAGTATGGGAAATAAAACAACGCAACCTCATTGATATGGCTGCCGACCGGGGAGCATTTATCTGCCAGTCGCAATCCCTGAATTTATTTGTCGATAGCCCAACTGTATCCAAACTCACTTCCATGCATTTTTACGCCTGGAAAAAAGGATTGAAAACAGGTATGTATTACCTGCGTTCACAGGCCGCTACGCAGGCTGTTCAGTTCACCGTAGAAAAACAGGCCGCACTTCAATCAGACCCGGTGATTCCAGCTATTGTTCCGGAAGAAAGATTGCAAACCACAACCGATATCACGGCAACAGAAGTGGATGGTCCATCCTGCTCCATGGAAGATGGCTGTATAAGTTGCGGATCGTAAATGAATGTCTATCTGATTTGTCAATGCTTTGGTTTTTGCGCCAAACCTATATAGAACCCGGTTTTTGATACCAGGGTGAGCTTGTCGAATCCGGTTATAGAAATCATCCAAACCTTTAGCTCTTTCATTAACGCCATCTAACGAATTTTGAACTTTGTAATAAATAGACCAGCAAACCTTTCCGCCTAATCATTTTTTGATTCCGCTCCATATTTCCATTAATTTTAGATTGATCTAATAAAAATGACAGGCAATCGTCGTTCAATCACAGTCACCATTTTTCTGTTCATTATCCTGCAGGGATTAATTTGCGTTGGTCAAAACGCTGTAAAAATCGACGGGGTATTATTTAATAAAATTGATAAGAAGAACAGGAAGCAGGGTAACTGGATATTTTTTGATACGGCAGGTTATGTGAGGCTTACAACCTACTATGAAGATGATAAAAATACTACGCCGCTTGTATTTTTTGAGAACAGCGATACCGCATTTATTAGGTTCCCGGAAAAGGACAAAGCGGAAATTTTTATTTATTATGAAAACAATATTCCTGTCGAAGGCAGTTTTGATCATGTTGTCGGTGGGGGATATGCAATTTCGATTGATTCAGCTTACACCAAAAACGACGCCCTGTTAAAAAAAATTCAACAATACAAATCGGTGATCATAAGGCGGCTTTATATGTTCGGACAAAAGAAGATCAGGGATTATTTGAGTATGGCTTTTATAAGTTCAGATTATTCATTCAATAAGCAGATCAACGCAACCCTGGATATTACTGCATCCGGCATTGTAAGTGAAGTGCATTTTCCTGCAGATCAGAATACACTGCCTGGAAATGAAGCAACGGAACTGAATCATATATACAAAACAATGCCCCGCTGGCAGCCGCTCTTCAAAGGAAACACTACAATTGCATGCAGGGTTTCTATTTCGCGGAATTTCTCCATCAGCAATTTATTCTAAACATTTCTTAATCTGTTCAGGCATGAGCCATTCGAATTAATCATTTTAGTTCAGCTCAATAATTTTCTAAAAATACTGCTGCCGCTTTGTCCAATCTTATCCCGGCTATTGGTTGTAAGTGTATGAGCGATTTTGCATTTGTCCAGGTACATATGCTAACCCCATAAATTATTACCTTAACAACAAAATGAAATTACCATGACAGCAAACGAAAATGCACTGTCCTACACACAACGGGGACGCAAAGGAAAAATGGGAGCAAATTTTACGGCTGTGGAATAAACTTCTGCAGGTAGAACATAGGCCGGTGGCCGCATTAAACCGCTCCTATGCGCCATCAAAAGCGAATTCCAAACCCGGGGCCATTATCCAGGCAGAAAAACTTTCTTTGGAGGCTGAGCATTTAGATTATTGGCTTCTTTCAAATTTGTATGTTGATATTGATGATCAAAAGGCAGCTATGAATTTAAAAACTGCACTTGCCCTCGCAAAACAATAAAAAACTATAAAAAATGTATTCTTAAAGAAATCGAAGAATTTGCAGCTAAATAAATGAGCAATTTCCTGGACGCTGTTTTACAGAGACCGGGAATCGGGAAATACCCAACCGGCAATATCCAGCAAAAATGAATTTGATTCACCATCACACGGGTAAATGACTGACCTTTGCCAATTCCAACAACATCCAAGGCCGTTAAACTTTAGGAGTGATTGTTGTGAGAAATGTTTAGAATAAAAACAGGGAAAAAATATGAAAAAAGTATGGTTAATTACCGGTTGTTCTACCGGATTCGGTCGCGAACTGGCCACCTATGTATTGTCACAGGGAAACAGCGTAGCAGTAACAGCGAGAAATGTTGACGATGTAAAAGATATTATTAAAGGTTACGGCGATAAGGCGATTGCTTTAAAATTAGATGTAACAAAACCAGGCGATATCCGGGATGCTGTCAGGGAAACCAAGTTTGCATTTGGGCGAATTGATGTACTGGTAAACAATGCCGGCATTGGGTATTTTGGTGCCGTGGAAGAAAGTGAAGACGACGCTGTAAGGAATATGTTTGAGATCAATTTTTTCGGACTAACAAAAATGATCCAGGAAACATTGCCCATCATGCGTGCACAAAAAAGCGGGCACATAGTGAATATTGCTTCTATTGGCGGCCTTGTTGGATTTCCCGCAGTTGGGTTTTACAACGCTACAAAGTTTGCGGTCGACGGTTTGTCAGAATCACTTTCAAAAGAAACAGCACCGTTGGGAATAAAAGTAACAATAGTGGCCCCCAGTGGTTTCCGTACAGACTGGGCAGGTCGTTCAGCAAATAACAGCCCTGTTGTGATAGATGATTATGCAACTACCGCCGGAAAAAACAAAAATGATATACGGGGATATAGCGGCAACCAGCCAGGAGACCCGGCGAGAGCAGCAAAGGCAATTGTGAAGGCTGTAGAATCTGAAAACCCGCCACTTCGCCTGTTACTTGGCGCTGCGGCCTTAAAAGGTGCCCGTGCTAAGTTGGATATGCTTGCAAAGGATTTTGATGAGTGGGAAGCAACAACGGTGGGGGCTGATGGGCCGAAAAGTTGAATGGGTGAACGAGTGTTTTTTTAAGAAATCAGGGGTTCTTAATCTTTGTGACGGGCATATTATTAATAATATACCGCTGACTGTCCGGAGTTGTTAGCTGATTTCTGAAAGCAACCAATACCTGCCAATCAGATCCCTTCCCCAAATAAACTTAATTGCATCCTGTTAAACAACGCCTTTCTTCTTTTAGCTATCGTAAACGGCTGCCTGCTTTTTTGAATGCTGTAAACAGGGGTTTGCTCATAACGGGATGCTACAATGATATTAGTATGGGTCGCATGGACATCAAATAGTGCTTTTGCTTTTACCGGGCAATTGTTATCCTTTGATAAATGGGAGAGCAGCACATGAGTCATAAATGGCGGACGATACTTTGTAAATATTTCCAGCGCCTGGTCGTTAGACAAGTGGCCCTTTCCGCCACGAATGCGGTTCTTTAGGAAATAGGGATACCGGCCGTTTTCCAACAAGGTCTCATCATAATTCGCCTCTAAAAAAGCCGCGTCACATTGACTGAAGTATTTTATTACATTCCTGCAATGAGCTCCTATGTCTGTAAATACCCCAACCGTTACCCCATTAAAGTGTATGATAAAACTATGTGGGTCTTCCGCATCATGTTGTTTGGGAAATGCAGTAACCAAAAGCTCCCCTACCTGCACCGGCTCAAATGCTTTGAAATGTTTTGGAAGCAGCGGCCCGAGCTGAATGCCACTATGCCGTAACGTTATATCTGTGATGTAAACAGGCAGCTGGTACTTTTGAGCCAGGGTTGGCAATCCTTTTATATGGTCTGTATGCTCATGCGAAATAAAAACAGCCTTTACTTTATTCATGGACAAACCTAGTAAACGCATTCGTTTTTCAGTTTCGCTGCAGGAGATGCCAGCGTCAATTAATACGGCCTCTGTATCATTGCCGATGTAATAGCAATTGCCATTGCTGCCTGAATTAAGGGAAGTGATGAAAAGCGACATGAAGTACAAAATAAATGAATTTTAAGTTGTGTCTGCTACTCTTTAAAAAGTTTATCCGGTTTATACCGTCTCATATCCAGAAATTTTAAACTGTCACCATATTTATTCATAGATTTTTAACAATCGCTCACTTCAAATGATCCCCTAAAACGCGGCAGGGAAAACGAATCAATGATTAGCTTTGCCACCAGTTTATTTCTAAGGCATTACAAGAAACCGGTATGACAATAATTCCCCTGAGCGAAGGAAGTTTTACGATTGATAAAACAAAAATATTTGTTCCTTTTAATAAAGAAGATGACGAATTGCAGCGCCGGCCCCCCGGCAGCCTGTTGGTAGAGATACAGCCTTTCCTGGTAATAACAGCCCGTGATATTATTTTAATTGACACCGGACTCGGTTTCTCTACACCGGAAGGAACCTTGCAACTGCATCACAACATGACCACCAAAGGCATTGAACCCGATGCAGTAACCAAAGTGCTTCTGAGTCATCTGCACAAGGATCATGCAGGTGGCATCCAGGACGAATCCCGCTCAATGTTAAGCTTCCCGGGAGCACAATATTATGTAAACAAAAAAGAGTTGGCATTTGCAATCGCCACAGATAGCCCGTCTTACGAGCCCGGCATGTATTCGTTACTGGCAGCCTCAGAGCAGTTAGTTGAGTTGGATGATCTTGGAACGATCGATGGATATATTAATTATGAAATGAGTGGTGCACATTCCCCTTATCATACCGTATTTACCATTAAAGAACAGCGCGAAACCATTTTCTACGGTGGAGATGTTGCACCACAATTGCAGCAAATGAAGAACAGGTTCATTGCAAAATATGATTATGACGGAAAAAAAAGTATGGAGTTGAGAAGTGAATGGTGGGAGAGGGGTAAACAGGAACATTGGACATTCCTGTTTTATCACGACATCAAATCGGCATTTGTAAGCATTTAGTTAAAAGGAGGCCTGCCCTAGACAGGGCTGGCCGTTGCTAACCTATGAAAAACACCTGCTACAAAAGTATAGGAAATATATTACACTCAACAATTATTAATTTTTTTATTAAAGTATATAGGAACTGATACTAAGCTTTATCCTTCGGTGTAAAATAAAAAAACCCCTTTCTGGTGAAAGGGGACCTGGCTTATTGATGATTTTTGGAGGACTAAAAGTTTTTTCTCCTGTTTGGGCGTTGATTAAGGTTGTTCTGCTGGCGCCTTTTCCGGATCTCATCTATCAGCTTTCTTCTGAACTCCCCATCTATCCCGAAAAATTTATTTGACCTGCTATTGCCTAAAATGCCTGAGAACCTGTCCTGGTACTTTTTCTTGATGTTTAGCGTTGCCTGCTGTCTCTCCAACTCCGGCAACTCCATACCTACCGATTTTACTTCTGCATCAAACTGGGCGTGTATCGGCCAGAATTTTTGCGCTTCTGTTTCCGTTAAATTCAGTTGTTGGGTAACGTAAGCCACATACAATGCCTTGATCTTTTGTTCCTTTTTTCCGCCTTCCACAGCTACATCCTGTGCCTGTGAAACCGAGACACTACTGGTAAAAATTAAAAAATATAGTAAAAAGCGTTTCATTGTGATAGATTTAATTGTTGCTGATCTGAACAATATGCTGTTCATTTAAAAAATTATCCAGAGTTTTTTCATCTGTAAAGTAGGCATCCTCATTTGGAAGTGTTTTTTCATCCGTTACCGAAGCTACCATGGCTGCATTGATATCCTCACCATTATTTTTAAGGTAACCAACGATTTCTTCATCTCCCAGCGCTTCCAGCGTTTTATCAAAACTATCGTTCCTGATGATCTCGCCGGCATTTTTAATCAGTTCTGACTGATCCTGGTTAGCTGGAATTAATGTAACCTGCGCTACAAGTTCAGCAGCTGTCTTTTTATCAAACTGTGTAAACAGGCTTAACCCGATTATACCTGTAATACCCGCAGCTACTGCGTATTTAAAAATAGAAAAGCGGTTGGTCATGGCAATTACCCTGGCTGGTTGTTTGGGGCTTACCTGGGCCACAATGCCTGTTGCAAGCCCTTCAAAATAATTTTCCGGAACGGTAAAAACATTGATCTTACGAACAGATGCCAAAAATCCATCTTCTTCCTCCATAGCGGGTGCCGTGTCACTCCTTCTTATTTTACGGAGTACCTCATCCGCCAATGTATCAAAATATCCTTCAGGAACGTTTCTTTCCAGGGCCGGTATGTTCAATTCTTCTATGCGGTATTCATTGATTGCCTGCATGATATCCAAAGAGAGCACATCAAAATAACCCTCAGGCACAGTAAATACATTCGTCGCCGGAATGTCTGCCAAGGGGCTGTTAAGCTCCTTTAATTCATTGTATATCGATGGACTTTTTTGCATTACTTCCTGTGACGTTTTTTTTTGAATGAGGTTTAACGGTTTATGATGTAGTCTTCTATTTTTTTTACAGCATGATGGTAACTGGCTTTTAAAGAGCCTTCGCTCGTCTCCAATACCCTGCTCATCTCCTCGTAGGGCATTTCTGAAAAATACCGCAGGTTAAATACGGTTCGTTGTCTTTCAGGTAACTTTTGAATGGCCAGCTGTAACTTCCATTCCAGTTTGTTGCTGTCAAAATCTTTGTCTGCCACGAGTTTGTTACTCAAAAAACTTTCATCATCACTTAAAGAAACTGACCGGCGTTTTTTTTGCTGTTGCAGAAAAGTAAGACTTTCATTGGTGGCGATGCGGTAAAGCCAGGTGTACAACTGGCTGTCTTCCCGAAAATTATCCAGTCCTTTCCAAACTTTGATGAACATATTTTGCAACACATCGTTGGCATCTTCATGATTTATAACCAACCGGCGGATATGCCAGTACAATTTCTCCTGGTATTTTTTTATGATACGCGTAAATGCAGATTCCTTTGTTGCTTCCTCTTTGAAAAGAAACAACAGTTCTTTGTCGTCAGTTTGATCAGTCATAACTTAATTAAGTAGCGCAAAAATAAAAAAAGCGGGGCTAAGATTGATTTTTATCCTGGAAGTTTAAAGACTATTTGAAGAATTAAGGTAATATTATCCGATCCGGGGATATGATGAAAAATAAAAACCAGTCATAGACCGGTTTTACAATTAAATTTTATTTATGCAGATGGTCCTGTCATATTTTCCGGGCCATTACTTTCTCCGCCGCAGCCACTATATGTTCTGCATCCAAACCATATTTTACCAAAAGGTCTGCTGGTTTACCGCTTTCGCCAAAAGTATCATTGGTACCAACGTACTCAATGGGAACCGGGCAATGCCTGGCAGCTACCTGTGCAATGCTGTCACCAAGGCCGCCGATAATATTGTGTTCTTCTGCAGTTACGGCGCACCTCGTTTTTTGGATAGATGCAATCACAGCTTCCGTATCCAGCGGCTTAATGGTATGAATATTTATTACTTCCACGCTGATTCCTTTTGCTTCCAGTATTTTCCCGGCTTCAATGGCGGTCCATACCAGGTGTCCGCAGGCAAAAATTGAAATATCTCTTCCTTCAGATAGTTGCTGTGCCTTCCCAATTTTAAAATCTTCTTCCTTGGTAAATATCGGCCAAACGGGTCTGCCAAACCGAAGATAAACCGGCCCTTCGTAGCTTGCAATGGCTTTGGTGGCTGCTTTGGTCTGGTTGTAATCTGCAGGCACAATAACGGTCATGCCTGGTAGCATTTTCATCAGGCCGATGTCTTCCAGTATCTGGTGGGTAGCGCCATCCTCTCCAAGGGTAAGTCCGGCATGTGATGCACAAATCTTTACATTCTTACCGCTATAGGCAATGCTCTGGCGGATCTGGTCGTACACACGGCCGGTGGAAAAATTTGCAAATGTAGTGGTGTAGGGGATCTTACCGCCAATGGTCAGGCCTGCAGCTATACCCATCATATTGGCTTCCGCAATACCACATTGGATAAATCTTTCCGGGAATTCTTTAATAAAGGGATGCAATTTCAGTGAGCCGGCAAGGTCTGCAGTCAGGGCAACAATATTTTTATTAGCGCGGGCGGCTTCTAATATTCCATCTCCGAAACCACTCCTTGTATCTTTATTTCCTGTAACCTGGATGTCAGCTAGCATATAATGTATTTAGTATTTTTTGAGTCAGGATCTACAGTATTAATTCAACGACGGGTCCTGGGTTTTAAAAATTATTTCTTCGCTTTGTAGCTTTCGCTCCCAGTTCCAGGCCGTCTGCATCATATCTTCGATGTTATATTTTGGCTGCCATCCCAGCAATGATTTCGCTTTTTCATTATTGGCAAAGATGGCGGTAATATCTCCGGGCCTCCTGGCAGATATGGTATAGTTTAATGGATGGCTGCTTATCTTTTCAAACGTTCTTATCACTTCCAACACCGTGTATCCCTTACCGGTACCAAGGTTAAATATCTCGCAGTTACCGGTATTTTTCCCGGCGATAAGGTAATTCAACGCCAGGGTATGTGCGTGGGCTATATCGGAAACATGAATGTAATCTCTCACACAGCTGCCATCTTTTGTAGGGTAATCATTGCCGTAAACATTCATTTGTGGCAGTTTGCCGATGGCGGTTTGCGTAATGGCAGGAACAAGGTTTGCAGGCCTGCCCAGGGGGATCTCACCTATCTGGATGGATGGGTGTGCGCCAACCGGGTTAAAATAACGCAGCAGGATCGATTGGATACCGTTGCTGTTTACTGTCTGCTGTACAATTTGTTCGCCCATTTGTTTTGTATAGCCATATGGTGATTCTGCCTGTTGGATGGGAGTGTTTTCTGTTACCGGGCTTTCTGACGGATTACCATATACCGTGCAGGATGAAGAAAATACGAAATGGGCTGTTTTGAACTCGGCGGCACAGCGTAATATATTGATCAGGGAATTCATGTTGTTCTCAAAATACATCAGGGGTTTTTCTACAGATTCACCCACTGATTTGTATGCGGCAAAATGGATGATACCGTCAATATCCGGATTTTCTACAAAGATGGCATGGGTATCATCAAAAATACAAAGGTCAACAGTATAATTCTTCACTTTTACGCCCGTGATCTTTTCAACCCCATCCAGGATATTGGGTTTGCTACGGCTGTTGTCATCGGCTGATATCACTTCAAATCCATGCTGAATCAGGTCAACGATTGTGTGGGAACCAATATAACCGCAACCACCTGTAACCAATATTTTTTTCATGGCACAAAGAAAACAAAAAAAAGCTATCCTGACTCGGGTCTCCTGACTTATTTATATGGAAAATAAAATATACCCGTTGAACAGGGTAATTATAACAGGTAGAAATTAAAATTGTATCCGCAAAAAAATATCAGGCTAAGGCACTAATCCATTTTTTTTAGCTATTTGTAAATGACATAAACAGGATAGAGTTGTAAAGGTCAAATATTGACTCAATGCGGCCGGTTCTTTTTCGGTATTTTTTTACCATAACGTAAAAGGTTTTTTTTTCACTGACTTACAAAGGCCAAACAAGTTTGAATCACAAACTGCGAAACGCTATCTTCTACTCCCTTTAACTCCGTGGTAAAAAAAGTATTTTGCAAATCATTCTTACGTACATTTTAGAATCTGCGTCATTAGGAGCCCGGGGAAGCCGGTTTGTTATAAACAACCGGGTTGAACAACTGCTTCGACAGGTTCAGAATGATAACGGACGGACATATTTATTTGGACCATCTGTCCTATGCATTACTTCTTCATTACATTTAATCAGTTCCAGGGAATAGTTGAGTTGTCAACTGCAGGTAGATCAGTTGTGCCGGTGAAAAGTCTGGATTAAATCGCAAACTCATCAGAACGTTTTATTTCAAAAGAAATTAATGGCTAAGCGGGCGAACCGTTTTTTAACTAAAAAATAGATGGAGAATAAAATAAAATATTGCAGCAAGTATGCCGCTGATAGGAATTGTCAGCACCCAGGCCCAGAGAAGATTTACCGTAACACCCCACCTCACCGCCGACAATCTCTTGGTAGCGCCTACACCTATAATAGAACCGGTGATAGTATGCGTAGTACTTACCGGTATCTTTAATGCCTCGGTTACAAATAGGGTGATAGCTCCTGCGGTTTCGGCCGCTACACCTTCAAAGGGGGTAACTTTCGTTATCCTCGTACCCATCGTCTTTACAATTTTCCAGCCACCACTCATAGTCCCAAACGCAATGGCAGAATAACATGCCAGCGGAATCCACCATTCCATGTGGCCAAGGTTGTAGCGGATCGGATCATATGCAATGAGGGCAGCCATAATAATTCCCATTACTTTCTGTGCATCGTTACCACCATGGCCAATACTAAAAGCAGCTGAGGAAACCAATTGTAGTCTCTTAAACCAGGCGTTTGCCCTGTTTGCATTCAGGGTGTTTAAAAACAGCGTAAAAGTCGCCATCACGAGAAGGATGCCAGCCAGCAGGATCCACTTAAAATTGGAGGAATGAAAGATTACTTTTAGTACATAAGAATCAAAATGTGTCTTCAATTTAGCCGGATCAAATTCCATGTTTTTAGATAAAAACCATCCCGTTAAAATAAAAATGATTATAGCAATGACTTTGGGCATGATACCTTTTCCAAATGCATGTATGAACCATAAAGAAATGATAAATGCGATGATCATTCCAATCACAGGCGCAAGGAAAATGAAGGCAACGGTTTTTATAACAGGCTCTGAATTAATGGCGCCAAATCCGCCAAAAGCCACGGCAGCTCCGGCAAAACCACCAATCAATGCATGTGAGGAGGAAGAAGGAATGCCAAACCACCAGGTAAACAAATTCCAGAAGATAGCCGACAATAAGCCCGCAAAAATCACCAGCAACATATCGTGCCCGTAGGCAACTTCAGGCTTTACCGTTTTTGCAATGGTGTTGGCTACACCATGGTCCTTAAAAATAAAATAGGCAACAAAGTTGAACATGGCAGCCCACAGAACAGCCTGGCCGGGCGTTAATACTTTTGTGGAAACCACCGTTGCAATAGAATTGGCTGCATCATGAAAACCATTGATGTAATCAAACACAAGCGCCAGCACTATAATAACGATCAAAAATGTCATGTAATTAATTTGGAGATTTGGAGATCACCTGATTTTGAAATTGAAAAAGAAAATCAATCAGCCCTCAAATTATCAGGCATATTTAATAATGATTGATTCAATCACGTTCGCAGCATCTTCGCATTTATCAGTAACAATCTCCATGATCTGGTAGATCTCTCTTTTCTTTATTACTTCTTTGGCATCACTTTCTGTAGCAAACAATCTTTCGATGCTCATATCAAAAATATCGTCTCCCTGGTTCTCTATACTGTTGATGGCTACCAATGCATCTGTAATTTTGCGCATATTCTTCATATTGCGTAATTCTGTCACCGCTTTATGAACCTGTACGCAGCCCAGGGCAATCAGGTCTCCCATTTTCTGGATGCCGATATCATTTGGATCTACGTGATAAAAGTTAATCTTTTTGGCAGAAGCGTATATATAGTCAGCAATATCATCTAATGCCGAGGCCAGGTAATGAATATCCTCCCGGTCAAATGGAGTAATGAAATTCTTTCCCAATTCAGTGAATATCTGGTGCGTTAGTTCATCATTTACATGCTCCATGTCTTCTACTTCCTTGATTAGTTTTCCACGGGTCTCAAAATCCGGCTCATTTACAATCTCCTTTAATTTATTACCCATCTTTACCAGCTCTTCGGCCACACTTTCAAACAATTGATAGAAAACCCTGTCCTTTGGTAAAAATATTTTCAATATCGTATTAAATGCCATGGGAGTTATTTGGACAAAAATAGAATTATAGGTGCTTAGCCAAACATAATTGAAATTGGTAATGATTTCTTAACATACCGGAATTTCGGGGACATTTGCTGAACAATAAATTCAATGCTTCAGTAGCAAGGGCCTTGTGCAAAAACGTCGGCTTCAGTATAAAATGAACGCCGTTAACATTCACGTAATATATCGGTAACATTCTCTTAACCTTAGCTTCATCTTGCCGTAACATGCAAGTCTTCTCTTTGCACCAAATAAAAACGGTATGAGGCTGATCACATTCTTAATATTATTTCTCTCCCTGTCCTTTACTTGTATGGCACAAACCGGCCAGGTAGAGGGTAAATTAACAGATGCGTCCGGTTTAAAATTAAGTGGGGTTTCTATAGAAGTTGACGGAGTGAAAACAATTACTTCCAATACGGAGGGCAACTTCGTTTTGACGTTACCGGAAGGTAAAAAATATGTGCTTAAATTAACTTCGGTAGGGTATCAGCCAAAGATTGTAGATGAGGTAGAAGTAATAGCCGGGCAAACAAATTCAATTGAAATAATTTTAGAGAGGTCTTCAAAAACAGAGCAGGCCGTCGTTGTGCGATCCAGTGCCCGGAAGGAAACAGCGGCCGCATTAATTGCGTATCAAAAAAATACGGCAGTAGTTGCCCAGGTTATAAGTGCAGAAGCAATACGCAGATCACCGGATAGAAATACAGGCGAGGTGTTGAAAAGAGTTCCCGGAACAAGCTTACAGGAAGGCAAATACCTGGTTGTTCGCGGGCTGGCAGACAGGTACAACCAGGCAATGTTGAATGGTATTTTGTTAGGCAGTACAGAGCCCGACCGCAAAGCTTTTAGTTTTGACATCATTCCATCTTCAATGATAGATAATATCATCATTAACAAAGCTTTTATTCCCGAACTCCCGGGCGAGTGGGCAGGTGGATTGATACAGGTGAATACCAAAGATGTTCCGGCAAAAAATTTCCTGGAGGTACAGGTTGGTACCGGTTTTAATACCCAAACAGTTGGAAAGGATTTTTATGATTACCGCGGCAGCAGCACAGATTTCCTGGGATACGATAACGGGGCGAGGGCATTGCCGGCAGGCTTTCCCCGAAAGAACGTTTTTTCGACATTGTCTGGTGCAGAGAAAGCCGCATTGGGTGCATCCATGAAAAATATATGGACAGCAGACAACAACCATTCCCTCAAGCTTAATCAAAACTTTTTGATCAATGGAGGCTTCAACCAAAAGCTGGGGAGTAAAATGAAACTGGCTGCGATCCTCGGCTTCAATTATAACAGGAGCAATAAAAGAACGCAGTATCAAAACCAGATCAACTCATTCCAGGACAATGTACCGGATCTGAGCTTCAATTTTTACAATAACAAGTATAGCGAAGATATTTTGGCAGGAGCCCTCGCAAACCTGACCCTGCAGGTGGGCGACAATACAAAAATTTCTTTTAAGAATTTATTGAATGTAAATACTACGAATTATGCAACGCTGAGAACGGGCCGGGTTTATGAAAATGCTTTCAATACCGGCACCGGCTTTGACAACATTAATGCAACCGAGCTTGCTTTTAAGGCAAATACTTTTTTTAACACGCAGCTTACCGGTGACCACAACATCAAAAAGTATGATGCTAAATTTCATTGGTTCGGAAGTTTTAGCATACTGGACCAATACATACCAGACCAGCGCCGCTTGCAATACCTGCAGGATTCAACGCTACCCGGCGCACCTTACCTTGCCGACATTGCCGCTTCGGGTTCTTCACAAAAAAGTGGTAGCCGTTACTTTGGATATCTGAGCGATTATGTTTATACCGCGGGCGGCGACCTTAGTAAAACCTTTAAAATAAATGATCAGTCTCAGACAGTAAAGGGCGGTTACTTTTTCCAGGTGAAAGACAGGTTATTCGATAGCAGGCCTTTTGCTATTTATCTGCCGGCTGATAATAAAACGTTGCGTGCATTGCCTGCTGACCAGATATTTGCAGCGGGTAATTTTGGCGATGGCACTGGTAATAAATTAGCTTTTAATGAACTGAAGGGATCAAGTTATCGCTACCTGGCCAATTCAATTTTGAACGCCGGCTTTTTACAATTTGATAACCAGGTAGGAACCAAACTGAGGGTTGTATGGGGATTGAGAATTGAAGATTTTGACCAGATCATCGGCAGCGTTAGAAAGAGTGACCCACGGTTTGTAAACAATAAAAAGACAGATTACCTGCCCGGCCTTAACCTTACTTATAAATTAAACAATACAACCAACGTGCGTCTGTCGGGCTCACAAACAGTTATCCGTCCGGAGTTCAGGGAATTAAGCACCTTCCAGTTTTATGATTTTGACCTCGGTGCAACAGTGGCCGGAAATACAGGCCTGGTAAGAACCAAAGTTTCAAATTTTGATCTTCGTTATGAATTATACCCCAGATCCGCTGAGTTGTTAACTGTCGGCGTGTTTTATAAATATTTTAAAAACCCCATCGAAGTATATTTTAATGCAAGCTCCGGCGCATCAAGCAGCACCTACAATTACCTGAATGCGGATGAAGCCAATAGTTTTGGCGCTGAGCTGGAGTTTAGAAAAAGACTTGATTTCGTAAACGCACTCAAAAACTTTACATTCCAGGGTAACATCTCTTACATCTATAACAGGGTAACAGGCGTTGGAACTGCGGGTGAATCAAGGCCGATGCAGGGCCAAAGCCCATACTTACTGAATGCGGTGTTGCAATATGATCTTCAAAAATATGGCCTTAGTACAACCATGCTTTTTAACCAGATTGGAAGAAGAATTGCTTATGTAGGAGGCGACGATCAACCCGCAATATGGGAAAACCCAAGGCCAGTTCTGGATTTTCAAATTGCAAAAAGAGTCTTGAAAACAAAGGCGGAAGTGAAATTGAATGTGGCGGATATTTTCAACACACAGGCTGTTTTTTATAACGACCTGAATAAAAATAAAAAGTACGACAAGGCAGATGCATTTGCCATCAAAAGAAAATATGGCTCTAACGTGAGCATCAGTTTTAACTACAGGTTTTAAAAACCATATTCATACATTAACACAATAAAATAATAAAAAATAAATCAACATGAAAAAATTACTCCTCTACGGTCTTATCATCGCAACTGCTGCTATCGGTTGCCGTAAAATTGAAGTAGACGGCCCCATTACTATCGTAAATAACAACGACACCACTGGTGGAACCAATGAAAATGTAATACTCGAAGGCCGCATTTCTTCTAACCGTACTTTAAAAGCTCAGTATACATATAAACTTCGTGGGCTTGTGTACGTTACCAATGGCGCCATTCTTACGATTGAACCCGGTACAAAGATTGTCGGGGAAACCGGTAGCGAAGGCGGATTGATTATTACACGCAGTTGCAAGATCATCGCTGATGGTGCAACCGACAAGCCTATTGTGTTTACTTCGGAATCATCTACGCCTCAACGTGGTGATTGGGCAGGCCTCGTAATCCTGGGTAACGCCCCGGCTAACTCTTCTTTCAATGGTACACAGGGCCTCGGCGAAATCGAAGGCGGCGTGAATAACAGCGACGGTCTTGGATTGTACGGCACACCATCAACACAGGCACAAAATCCGGCGGATAACAGTGGTATCCTTCGGTATGTTCGTATTGAATACGCAGGCTTCGCATTTTTGCCTGATAAAGAAATCAATGGTTTAACACTTGGAGGTGTAGGTAGCAACACCATTATTGACCATGTACAGGTTTCTTATGCAAATGACGATTCATTTGAGTGGTTTGGTGGTACCGTGAACTGCTCTCACCTGATTTCCTATCGTACCCTGGATGATGATTTTGATACCGATAACGGATTTAGTGGTAAAGTACAATTTGGTATCTCATTAAGGGATTCAGCCGTAGCTGATATTTCAAAAAGCGAGGCTTTTGAAAGTGACAACGATGCCAACGGAAGTGCGTTACTTCCACAAACCGCTGCCGTGTTTTCTAACATGACAGTAATGGGACCCAAAGCCACTTTGGCAAACACCGGAAACAATTTATTTGTATGGGGCGCACAAATCAGGCGCAATTCTACCATTTCAATTTTTAATTCTATTATTCTTGGTTATCCCAATGGTTTGTATATCGATGCAACCAAAGGTGTTCCGACTGATAATAATATTCCTGCTTCCCTGTTTGTTCAAAATACGATCATCGGAGGTTGCCCAACACCGGTGTTGTATAGTATTGGTACAAATACCAATGTTCCCAATACGCCTAATACCACAGCCACGATCACTAATTGGTTTAATACACCTGCTTATGGTAACAGCATCCTTGTAAATAATACTGATGCCGGGTTAGGAGATCCATTTAATTACAATGCCCCTGATTTTAATCCTGCAGCGTCATCCGTTGCCGTTAGTGGAGCAAGTTTCACGCATCCTAAGCTGGCAACAGTTTTTACATCAGTTACCTACAAAGGTGCCTGCGCTCCCGGCGATACCTGGTGGAAAACATGGACTAAATTTTAATCCCTATTTTAACATAAATGAGAAAGCAGTCTTAGGGCTGCTTTTTTTGGTACATCAATTATTGAGAATGAAAAACGGTGTTTGTATAATGATTGGCGTGGCGGTTTGGGTAACAGCATGCAGGCAACAGATACCGATTGATCCTAAACCATTGGTAACTGTTGATTTATCAATGCTGGATTCTATCCGCAGGCAAAGCGACACCATGTACGTAAAGCCGTATAAGCGGACTGATTTTGTAACAGCTACTTATTTCATTTCCAAAAAAGACAGCAGTGTTACCCAGGTTATGAAAGACAGTACAGGAAAGATCCGGCAGGTAATTATTGAAAGAAAAAAGCGACGCATCTATGTGGCAGAATTTTACCCCAACGGGCAATTAGTTTGTAAAAACCAGCTGGATGATTATGGCCAAAATCATGGCGAGGGAAAAGAATTTTATCCATCCGGTGTTTTGAAAAGAGCGGGTGTTTATAAACATGGTTTTCATTGGGGTAAATGGAAAAATTATAACGAAGAGGGGAAATATAGTTTAACCGAAGAATACAATGAAGAAGGACAGGCTGTTAAACGATACAAAGAATAATTTAGTAATGATTACTTAACCGTAAAACTTGCCGGCACTGCACAATTATTTGCATCTTGCAGCAGTACAGCAATCACGATAACAAAAATCTTCTCTTAAGCAATAGCAAGTTTTAATCATTTGCCTGAACCAGCGTTATTCTTATCGCTGGTCTTTTTTTTATTGGTAGATGCTTCTTGCTGGTGCAGCCTGGAACTTACTATCTCACCCGGTTTATGATGAAACTGCTTTCCTGTTTTGCAAAACCAACTTTTGGATAATATTCCATTGCAGTTGGTACAGAAAGTAACAACAGCATCGATTGTTCGCCTAATTTCTCTTTCGTGTATTCAATCAATTTCCTGCCAATACCAGACGCTTTATATTCTTTTCTCACGGCAAGGTCGGCGAGGTAACAACTCCACACCCAATCGGTAATGCAACGGGAAACGCCCACCAGTATTTCGTTGTTCCAGGCAGTTACCACTAGGTCGGAATTTTCAAACATTCTTTTTATTCTTGGCTTATCATCCGTTGGCCTGGACAAGCCGCAATTATTATACAATTCAATTACCTGTTCAGGACTGGGAAGGACGCTGTGTGTGTAGGTTATTGGCATGTGGTGGAATTATGAGTAAGAGTTTAGAATTATTAATTGTTCCCGTGTTTGCAATTTATACTTTTCGCTTTAATCCCTGAATAAGTAAAAAAATGGTTGGTAACATCGTGGTGCAAAGTATTAGTGGCAGAAACCAGGTGCCAATATCCTTCGTAATACCTAAAGCAGTTAAGTATTCCAACACGATCAGCAGGATAAAAATCAGCAGGACGCCTGCTTTCAAAAATCGCAACAAGCGTGTGGCATCTGAGTATTGTTGTGCAGCATTTTCTGCGGTAATTTTTACCGGGTAGTTTAAAATGTGCGGGTACTTATTTAGTTGGGTAATACCGGCATATATTATTGTTGCAGGTATCGTAAGAAAAAAAAGCGTGTTCCTGCTGCCATAATTATTTGGTTTCCCTGAGTCATCAAAATGAATGGGAATGGTATCAGGAGAATGCAAATATACATACACGGTTATTAGCCAGAGCAGCAGCAGGAGGATGCCGCCGAATAATTCCAGGCGCCTGTCAGTTTTTGATTTGTTGATCTTTATGCGGGGCTTTGTTTCCAATAGAATTATTTTATGGGGATAGCTGAATGTCGCACGAAAGTATACCCATTTAGTACAAAGGTACTGCTGCCGGGTTGTAGTGCAGGTGAATGTTGACATCTATTATCGGCAACCAGGAATGTCTTTTAAAGAAGCGAAACTTTATTAAAAGTAATTTCGGAGAATGACTTGCTTTAAATTCCCCCCGCATTTGTATCATAAGTAAATCTGTGTTTTAAAAATTGATGAAAATCAGCGTTTCAACTGACAATGGTTACCAATCAAAAATGTTATACAAAATAGCTTTGATGCAATATTTTCCTAAGGGAATATCGTGTACATCTAACCAGAATTGCACGATAAGTGGAACAGCGGTTAAAACATTAAAAGATTGAATATCCAACGCAGCTTCCTGAAAAGCTGCAAAGTGAGCGAAATATTTACTGAATTTTCTTAAGCGGAAATTATTCAGGATGTCATCAACATTAGGCCAGCATAGCATAAAACATATAAGTAAAACTTTACCGGCAGCATCCCGGGAGGAAGTAAAATGACCGATCAATGAAATGGTAAAAGTAATGGCAACGGATATGAAAAAACGACATAGTATTTTTCAGTTCTTAGATTTGAATCGGCCGGCAGACCGAATTATTTTGTGTAATGAAAAAGGATGCGCAGCAGTGGAGCAATATTAATATTGTAAGATTCTTTTTAGGTTTATCAAAAGGCAGTTTGATAAACAGGTAAACTGGTAATTACTATTGGTTAATTTTGACGAATCATTTTAATTTTGAACTTTTGTAAAACTATTTGAATGTTTCGGCACATTGGTAAAAGCAGAACATATATTCACA
>JACMPR010000388.1 GCA_014377385.1 Ferruginibacter sp.
AATACACAGTTTCCTTTTGTTTCTTCCTGCCAGCGCTCTTTTAGTTCGTGTAAAATATTGGCTTTTACATCTTCCTCCAGCCATTGATCAAATGCTTCATCGGCATATTTGTCCATCTTATTAAAAATAGTGATAGTGGGCTTTTCGCCGGAGTTAAGTTCGGCAAGGGTTCTATTTACCACATCCAACTGCTCTTCGTAACGGGGATGAGAGATGTCAACTACATGCAACAAAATATCAGCTTCCCTTACTTCATCGAGTGTACTTTTAAAACTTTCAACCAAATGATGTGGGAGTTTTCGTATGAAACCCACCGTATCACTCAATAAAAAAGGGGTTTGTTCAAATACGACTTTGCGGGTGGTGGTGTCCAGGGTGGCGAACAATTTGTTCTCAGCAAATACTTCACTCTTGCTTAAGATATTCATCAGCGTGGATTTACCCACATTGGTATAGCCCACGAGTGCGACCCTGATAAATTCGCCCCGTTCCTTTCTTTGTGTAAAGGATTGTTTGTCTATTTCTGCAAGGCGTTTACGCAGCAGGGTTATCTTGTCTTTTACAATTCGGCGATCTGTTTCAATTTCCGTTTCACCAGGACCTCTTGTGCCGACTCCGCCTCCCTGTCTCTCCAAATGCTTCCACATACCCTTCAGCCTGGGAAGGATATACTGGTACTGTGCCAATTCCACCTGTGTTTTTGCTTGCGCTGTCTTTGCACGGCTTGCAAAAATATCCAGGATAAGATCGCTGCGGTCGATGGTTTTTATTTCCAGTAATTTTTCAATATTGATGATCTGTGAACCGGTAAGTTCGTCGTCAAAGATTACCATGCTGATATTTCCTTTCAGTTGTATATAACTTTTTATTTCTTCCAGTTTTCCTTTTCCTAAAAAAGTTTTACTATCGGGTCGCTGCATTTTTTGCGTAAAACGTTTGATCGCTTTCACACCGGCGGTTTCTGCTAAAAACTCCAGTTCATCCATGTACTCGATGACCTGCTGCTCTGTTTGTTCTTTCTGAACAATGCCTATGAGTAATGCATTTTCCTCTTTTACCGTATTGCTTTTTTTTTCTATCAAGTTCTTGTTTTTTAAACCGAATGGGTTTACTAATATGCAAAGATATTTTTATTGGTCGTAAACATGCGGTTTATTATTGATGAGAACCTGGTAAATGTTGAGGCGTTAATTGACAAAAAAAAGCAGGACCGAAGACTCTGCTTTTTTTTTAAAATGCTTATTGATGGTATTTATTTTACTGTACTAGTGCTCTTCACAGTTACCCATTTTTTAAGTGCATCACAACCCTGATACTCCGGATCAATTTTTATGAAATAGGTTTTGATGTGAGCATCAAACCATTTTTCCAGGGCAGCTTCTTTTTTTTCTTCGAGGGCACGTTGTGAAACTTTGTTGTAATCGTCTTTTAAGTTTTCCCGGTGAGGTTCAGACCTGGACTTTAAATAAATGATGCGAACTGCCTGTTTCCCACGTTCGTCTGCATATCCGGTAGCCTGCGAAAACTCGCCAATTTTCAAATCCTTGAGCAAAGGAACGAGGTCTTTGTCTAATTCATCAATGGTCAACGAACTGCCGTTCTTTCCCTGAATCATGCCGGCTGTAAATTTACTGGCGTCGTCTTCACTGTATCGCGACACCGCGGTACCAAATTCTATTGTACCCGAAATGAGGTTTGCTCTCACTGAATCCAGCTTTTGAAACCCGGACTTCATTTCAAACTGTGTCACCTGTGGGATCTTTAGAATATGTTTAACAACAGCATCATCGCCCGCACGGCTAATCAATTGGATAATGTGGTAACCAAATTTCGATTTGAACGGATTGGACACCTGGCCCTCTTTAAGCGAAAACGCTTTTGATAGCCATGTCGGATCAAGGTCTTTCTGGTTGCGGTTTATTTCATAACGTCCACCAGTAGCCTTACTTCCCGGGTCTTCGGTATTTAATGTAGCAATTGTTCCGAAATCTTTTCCACTTTCCACCTGTTTTTTATAATCAGCTAATTGTTCTATACAATAAACTTCTGCTTCATGACTCGCTTTTGGATATAAAACGACTTGACCCACTTCAATTTCGCTTTCATATAAAGCGAGGCTATCGGTGGGTATTTTATCAAAATAGTTCTTTACCTCATTGGGAGTGATCTTTATGTCTTCAACAATCTTGTTACGCATTGCACTTGCCAGCTTACGATCCCTAAAGCCTTCTTTAAAATCTTCCTTCAACTGGTACACTGATTTCCCCGCCACTCTTTCTAATTCTTCCTTGGAGCCATACTGGCTCATAAAATACCTGATCTGGTTGTCAATATCCGATTCAATTTCCTCATCTGTTACCGGTAATGAATCTTTTTCTGCCTGTAACACCAATGCCTTTATACCCATGCTTTGTTGTAAGGTAAGGCATCTAGCATCCGGCGGCACTTCAACTCCCTGGCGTTGCATGTCCGACAGGCTATTTTCAAGATCACTTTTTAAAACTATTTTATTTCCCACAACTGCTATGATCTTATCTGCCACCACTTTTTTAGGTTGGGCAAATGAAAGTGTGCATGCGGAGAGTGACAAGGCAGTTAGTAAAATTCTGTTGCTAATCATAATGTGTAAAATCAATTGTTTATCGAGTCTCAAAATTAACGTTGTATAACGCTGGTAACCAATCCTGCGCTTCATTTAACAAAAAATTGTAGCTGAAAAAAAGAGATGACATCTTTCACCAAGATGCCATCTCTTTACAAAGTTTAATCCTGTATTATAAAGTCCTTTTAACTTCCACTTCTTCGAAAGCTTCCACGATATCACCGGCTTTGATGTCGTTGTAATTCCTGATAACCAACCCGCATTCCATGCTGGAGGTTACTTCTTTTGCATCATCGCGGAAACGTTTAAGGCTGGCCAGTTCACCGGTAAATATTACGATACCATCTCTTACCAACCTTATGCGGTTGTTGCGGGCAATTTTTCCGTCCAGTACAAAACAACCTGCAACGGTAGCTTTGTCGAAGCGGTAAGTTTCCCTGATCTCCACATTTCCCAGAACTTTTTCTTCTACAGCCGGTTCAAGCATACCTTCCATGGCGCTCTTGATTTCCTCAATGGCATTGTAAATGATAGAGTAAAGCTTGATTTGGATAGACTCGTTTTCAGCAAGCTTGGCCGCTTTCATAGAAGGGCGCACGTTGAAACCAATAATGATCGCATCGGATGCATTTGCAAGCGTTACATCACTTTCAGTAATTGCCCCTACTGCTTTGTGAATTACTTTTATTACAATCTCTTCTGTACTTAATTTTTGTAGTGAGTCACTCAATGCATCAACAGAACCATCTACGTCACCTTTTATGATCACGTTCAGTTCTTTAAAGTTTCCTAATGCAAGGCGGCGGCCGATCTCATCAAGGGTAATGTGTTTCTTGGAACGGATACCCTGTTCGCGTAAGATCTGTCCACGCTTGTACGCTACGGATCTTGCATCGCTCTCATCTTCATATACTTTAAAGGTTTCACCCGCCTGCGGTGCACCACTTAAGCCCAATATTAGCACTGGTGTTGATGGCGGTGCAGTTTCAATGCGCTGGTTACGCTCATTGTACATCGCTTTTATTTTACCGAAGTACTGCCCAGACACGATCATATCACCAACATTCAATGTTCCGTTTTGTACAAGGATGGTGGCAACAAAACCACGACCTTTGTCAAGCGAGGCTTCAATGATGGTGCCATTGGCTAGTTTATCCGGGTTAGCTTTCAATTCAAGTATATCTGTTTCCAGCAGGATCTTCTCCAGCAACAGATCTACATTCAACCCCTGTTTGGCGCTTATCTCCTGGCTTTGGAATTTTCCTCCCCAGCTTTCCACCAATATGTTCATAACAGACAACTGCTCCTTTATTTTTTCAGGATTGGCGCCATCTTTATCAATTTTATTAATCGCAAATATCATGGGTACAGAAGCTGCCTGGGCATGCGAAATTGCTTCCTTGGTTTGCGGCATTACGGCATCATCAGCCGCAACAACGATAACGGCGATGTCGGTAACTTTGGCACCACGGGCACGCATAGCTGTAAAGGCTTCATGGCCCGGTGTATCAAGAAAAGTAATTGCTCTTCCGTCTTTTAAAGTTACTTCATATGCACCGATGTGCTGTGTAATACCACCTGCCTCACCTGCAATTACATTTGTGTTTCTTATATAATCCAGCAGGGATGTTTTACCATGATCAACGTGGCCCATGATGGTAACGATCGGTGCTCTTGGTTTTAGATGCTCTTCTGCATCAGCTTCTTCCTCTTCCTCCAGTTCGGCAGCATCATCAACACCGATAAATTCCACTTCGAAGTTGAATTCGCTTGCTACCAGTTCTATCACGTCAGCTTCTAAACGCTGGTTAATAGATACCATGATACCAAGGTTCATACATTTACTTATAATATCAGCAAAGCTTACCTCCATCAAACCTGCCAATTCGCTCACAGAAATGAATTCTGTAACCTGCAGTTTGTTACCTTCTATGCCGCCTGCGCCCAATTGCTCTGCTCTTTCTTCTCTTTTTTCTTTTCTATATTTGGCTTTAAGACTTTTTCCCCTGCCGCCTGAGCCTGCAAGTTTAGCCTGGGTTTGTTTTAACTTTTCCTGAATTTCTTTTGCGTCGATTACTTTATCTTCTCTGCGTACAGGCGCCCCCGTTGCTGGCCGCTGAAATCTATTGCTGCCTGCCGGCTGGGCACCGCCCGGGCGATTTTGTCCGCCCTGGTTTCTGGTATCAATGATTGGCCTGTTGCCTCTGGGTTGTCCGTTTTGAATTCCATTATTCTGGCCGGGTAAGGGTGGTGCGCCCGGTTTTCGTGGCATGGGTATTCTCTTGCGCTTGTGCCTTTCGTCCTGAGTTTCTTTTTTAGGCCTGGTGTCATTGTCAACCGGCAGGGTTATTTTACCAAGGATCTTTGGACCGGTTAGTTTTTGTGCCTGGATATTTTCGATCACCGGCGGCGCAATTGCTTCCACCACAGGTGCAACCGGCGGAGCTGCCGCAATGGGTGCAACCGGGGTTTCTATTTTCGTTTCTACTTTTAACTTAGCCTTTATATCAACAGTCGGCGTTGCCGCCTCAGGTGCTGCGGCGGGCTCAATCGTGCTATCTTCTTTTTTCTTTGTTGACTTTTTAGGACGGGTAGAAGAATCGATGGCATCCAGGTCAATCTTATCCAGCACTTTAGGCGCTTCAATTTCCGGCGCTACAATATTACTAATAGGAGGCGTGTCGTCCCTTGCCTGCTGTTTTTCAACGACAATATTATCTTCTTTAACCGATGGAGGTTCTACAACCGGGAGTTCTTCCTTCACAACCGGCTCATCAACCGGCTTCACTTCTGCAGGCTTTTCTTCAATTACGGGTGCTTCTATTTTTGGCTTCTCTTCTTTTTTCTTAATGGAAAGATCTTCTTCGTCTCTTTTCTTTTTAGGTTCATTAGAACCGGCACCTTTTGGCAGGTCTATTTGTTCTGCTTTTTGTTTTGCAGCTTTGTCCTGTTGAAACTCGGACTGCAAAACACGGTACATTTGGTCCGTTAATTTTGTGGTGGGCTTAAGGTCGTCGGGATTAAAACTTTTTGACACAAGGAAATCTATCAAGGTATTGGTACCTATATTAAATTCCTTGGCCGCGGCCATCAACCTTGGTGTAGTTACTTCTGACATTCGTTGTTATAGTTGTCCCGCAGGACACATTGCTTTTATGTTATTAAAATATATGAATATGACTGATGATGTATGACACAGGTTTCAGATCTAAACGATCATACATCACACGTCATATATCACACATCATACATGCTTTATTCTTTTTCAAATTCTTCTTTCAGTATCCTTCTAACTTCATCAATTGTTTCTTTCTCCAGGTCAGTTCTGCGTTCGAGCTCTTCGGCAGTAAGGTCAAGTACAGAACGGGCTGTATCGCAACCAACTTTTTTCAGCGCTTCAATTACCCACGGTTCTATTTCATCTGAAAATTCTTCCAGGTCAATGTCAAAATCGTCTTCTTCGCCTTCATTGTCGCGGAACACATCAATTTCATACCCGGTTAATTCACAGGCAAGCTTGATGTTAACGCCACGGCGGCCGATGGCCAGCGAAACCTGGTCGGGCTTGAGGTAAACATTTGCATGTAATTTTTCCGTGTCAAGATCTATGCTCGTTATTTTGGCAGGTGTAAGTGAACGTTGAATAAGCAATTGCGTGTTGGCGGTCCAGTTAATAACGTCAATATTCTCATTTTTCAATTCTCTAACAATACCATGGATCCTGCTACCTTTCATACCCACGCATGCTCCTACCGGATCAATCCTGTCATCATAGCTTTCAACCGCAACTTTTGCCCTTTCTCCCGGATCCCGAACGATCTTTTTAACAACAATAAGGCCATCAAATATTTCAGGCACCTCAATTTCAAGTAATTTTTCAAGGAAAGAAGGGCTGGTACGGGATAAAATGATAATGGCCTGGCTATTCTTCAATTCAACTTTCTTAACAACAGCCCTGATAGTCTCCCCCTTTTTAAAATAATCGGTAGGGATTTGTTCAGATTTAGGCAACAACATTTCATTGCTGTCTGCATCGAGGATAAGTACCTCTTTTTTCCAAACCTGGTAAACTTCACCTGTAACAATTTCGCCTACCCGATCTTCGTATTTTTTAATAAGGAGGTTTTTCTTCAGGTCATTGATGCGGGCTGCAAGTGTTTGCTTGCCGGCAAGGATCGCCCTGCGGCCAAATTCCTTCTGGATATCAACTTCTTCGTAGAGTTCTTCTCCTACACTATAATCTGGTTCTATCTTAATAGCATCTTTAAGTTCAATTTCAGTAAGGGTGTTGTACAGATCGTCATCGTCAACGATCGTGCGCCGGCGGAAGATCTCCAGATCACCTTTTTGATCGTTTACGATCACGTCAAAATTTTCGTCACTGCCGTATTTTTTACGAATCAGTGTTTTAAATACGTCTTCCATAACTTTCATCAATGTAGGACGATCGATGTTTTCTGCTTCCTTAAATTCCTGGAAAGAGTCTATTAAATTGATACTTGCCATAATCTCTCCGGCCTCACTCCCGAACCTTGTCGGGACCCCACCGGCAGGGGTTTTTGTGTTAATTAAAATTTTATAAGAACTACTGTTTCTTTTATTTCTGTAAATGGAATCGTAGATTGCCTGACGACTGCTTTTTTATTTTTTCCTTCTGTAAATTCAATAACGATTTCATTTTCTGTAACACCTAACAGTTTGCCAGATTGCGTTGAGGCATCATTGAGGGTAACTTCCAGGTCTCGCCCCGTATTCTTCACGTATTGCCGGTAAAGTTTCAATGGTTCTTCTATACCCGGGCTGGAAACCTCCAGTGAAAAATCGCCCTCAGGGTAGATGCCCATTTCTTCCATTATTTTATATAAAGCCCGGTTAATTTTAATACATTTTTCTATACCTAGCCCACTATCGGCATCGAGATATATTTTAATGTTATTAATTGGCTTTATCTTAATATCCACTAAAAAGATGTCATCCGTAAGTAATGGATGTAAAAGTTTTTGTACTATTTCTATTTGATCTTCCCGGCTCATGGATGCTTTATAAAAGAAGAAGGGAACACCCGGTTCCCTTTTTTCTGTTTCTTTATTCCAAGCGCAAATATAAGAAGGATAGAATAAATAGCCAAATAGTATGTAATATTAATAGGTGCCTAAGGTGTCGTTGAAATCGCAAGCCGTTCAAATAAGGCCTTGCGTGACTTATTAAAACCAAATTTCCTGCTTCCAGCTCACTTTTAGAGAATATTGTTACAATTTGCGAGCCCAGCGACGAAATTTCCTCCCGAAATCAATGCCAATAACTTCCAAAAAATTCAAAAAATTAACAATAAGGTATTTATGGCCAATATAACTTTGCCATATGAATATTTTAAGACTGGCTTTTGAGTTGTTCGTGATATATATGCTGTACAAAATGGTGTTTGAATTTATCATCCCGGTTTATCGCACAACAAAGCAAATGAAGCAAAAAATGAACGAGATGCATCAGAAGATGCAGCCCCCACAGGAAGTAAATAATAAGAATCATAGCAATAGCACACAACAACCGAAGACACCTAAAGAAACTTTTTCTGACGATTATATAGAATACGAGGAGATTAAATAGTTATCCGTTGCTTTGTCAACCAGTTATGATTTCCAGTGCATGTTGACGCTGTTCTATAGCTTTTGATTATTATTCACAAGTTTTCGTAAGGTAAATTCTCAATTTTTTCGCCGGGAAGAAGGAGATGGGTTTTGAAGCCCATTTTAGCAGCGGCTTCTATATTGTCTTTTGTGTCATCAATAAAAAGGGTTTCATTGATGTTTATGCCCGCATCTGCCAATACAAATTCAAAAATATCATTGTTAGGCTTCCTTAAACCAACGAGATGGGAATAGTAGCTTTTGGTGAAGAAGTTTTCAAGTGAATCCAGCCCGGTTTGTTCTTTTAAAATATTGTTGAAGGCTCTAAGGTGAATGGCATTGGTATTACTGAGCAAAAATAAATTATAGGTCTTTTTCAATTCGCTTAAATAAGCCAGGCTCTCCATTCTGAAATCAAGGAGCATGCTATTCCATGCATGTTGCAATTGTTCTGTGTTGGTCCCTTCCTTTCCGACTTTAAGCAGCACTGTATAAAAATCTTCGGAGTTAATTAATCCTTTTTCCAGCTTTTCAAAAAGCTTGTCGGCTTTAAACTGGGAAAACATATTTTCAAAATTCAGGAATCCGAGTGCCCTGAATTCATCGGTACTTTTTTTAAAATCAAGGTTGATCAAAACGCCGCCGAGGTCGAAGATTATATTTTTTAAGTGGGTCATTTTAAAAATAAAAAATGAAAATACGGTTTTAGGTAACTCAATAAAAATTTTAATAAAATAATCCACTTACTAACCTGGATGTGATCGCAGGGCTCAATGCTTTAAATAACAAATAAATATTCTATCGGCAAGGCTTTAATGGCTGACTTTTGGTACCAGCAATTTATTGATTAGCTACTATCGGTATACGTTGGTAAACTATTTGATCCAGGTTATATTTACCGGCTTCAGATCCCGTGAATTTGGCCCAATCATAATTTGAAAATCACCGGCCTCCCAATCATATTTGATATCGCCGTTATAAAATTTAAGATCGCTGGTGGTAATATTGAATGAAATGGTTTTTGTTTCACCGGCTTTCAGGTCTATTTTTTGAAAACCCTTTAATTCTTTTACTGGCCTGACGATAGAACCTACCAGGTCCCTGATATACAGCTGTACGATTTCTTTACCATCTTTGGTTCCGGAATTGGTAACGGTAACGGATGCGGTTAATGTCTGATTTCCTTTCAGCGAAGTACTGCTAAGCTTTATATCACCGTAAGTAAATTTAGTATAGCTTAACCCGTAACCAAAAGGATATAAAGGACCATTGTCTACATCAAGGTAACGGGAAGCATATTTAAATAATACATCCCCTTTGTAAGGCCTGCCCGTGTTTGTATGGTTATAATACACGGGTACTTGTCCAACATTGTAAGGAAATGAAACTGTTAATTTTCCTGAAGGATTGTATGTTCCCGAAAGCACATCTGCAATAGCATTTCCAGCTTCAGTACCTAAAAACCACGCTTCGATAATTGAACTTACATGTTTACTTTCCCATTCAATGGCCAAAGGTCTTCCATTCATTAAAACCAATACAACCGGCTTTCCGGTGTTCACAAGGGCTTTTAGTAAATTTTGCTGGCTTTCCGGCAGTTCAATATTACTGCGGCTTGCAGCTTCCCCACTCATGCCACAAGATTCCCCCAATACTGCAACAATCACATCTGCTTTTGAGCTAACGCTTACAGCGTCATTAATTAATTGTTGTGGAGAAGAGGTTTCAATTATTATTTTACCCCCGTCATTATTAAGGCGTTTTACCAATAAACTGTCATCTGAAATGTTTGCACCTTTGGCATATGATACATTAAACCCCGCTTTTTTTAAACCATCCATCACGCTCACGTTTTGATTCCAGTCGCCGGCGGCAGCGTGAGGCCCTATCATATCCCGTTTGTTATCTGCCAGGGGACCGATCAGGGCAATAACAGCCTGTTTTTTTAAAGGCAGGGTATTATTTTCATTTTTCAACAATACCATAGAATGCGTTGCAGCTTCTTTTGCAAACTCCTTGCTGGAAGCGGTAAAAATTAAGTTTTTTGCTTTTTCATCATTCTTCAAATTTTTATATGGGTCATCAAATAAGCCAAGTTTGTATTTCGCCTCTAAAATTCTTCTGCAGGCGGTATCAATTTCAATCAGCGTAATTTTGTTTTCTTTGAGTAAGTTTTTTAAACTGGTTGTAAAAGCTTCACTCACCATATCCATATCTACTCCTGCATTTAAAGAAAGCGCTGTAACTTTTTCCTTGTCACCTACCCCATGCTCAATCATTTCATTGATAGCCGTGTAATCCGTAACCACAAATCCTTTGAAGTTCCATTGTTTGCGGAGCAGGTCCGTAAGCAACCATTTATTGCCGGTTGAAGGAATGCCATTTATCTCATTAAATGAAGTCATAACACTACCAACCCCCGCGTCGATAGCTGCTTTATAGACAGGAAGATAATCATTATACATTTTTACCATGCTCATGTCTACGGTATTGTAATCACGCCCTCCTTCGACAGCTCCGTATAAACCCAAATGTTTTACACAGGCCATGATGGAATTAACGTTTTTCATGCTCAGGCCCTGGTATCCTTTTACCATTGCTTTTGCTATTAGTGAGCCCAGGTAAGGATCTTCACCTGCTCCTTCTGAAATTCGACCCCAGCGGGGATCACGGGAAATATCAACCATGGGACTAAAGGTCCAGTTTAAACCATCAGCAGCGGATTCTTCGGCAGCAATCCTTGCGGTTTGTTCTATCATATTCAAATCCCAACTGGCAGCCAAACCTAACGGTATCGGGAACATGGTAGTATGTCCGTGGATAACATCCAGGCCAAATAATAATGGAATTCCCAACCTGGTTTGTTTAACGGCGATATCCTGCAGCTTCCGTACTGCAGAGGGAGTGTGGGTATTCAGGACAGCACCTACATATCCATTTCTAATATTTGATTCAACATCTTTACTTAAAACCGGCCCTGTTACATCTATACCAATGGTGAGTAAATTCAGTTGCCCGATTTTTTCTTCAAGTGTCATTTTCTTCATCAGTACATTAATGAAGGTCTTCATTTTTGTATCCGGCATTTGTGCGCTTGCATCAAGAGCAACAAGTGATACAAGTAACAACATCACCGTTAATTTTATTTTCATAATATTTTGTTTATCTGTTAGTTTTTTAATCCAGGTGTAATGAATCTTTTCCAGTAGAATATCCGTTTTCATTTATGTACAAATTGTCATCGGGGAACAATCCTTTTTGTATTACGCCATCACCATTTACCATGGCAGCGTATACCTCAATATAATGCGCCTTATCCCTGTTCTTATTACCGGAAAACTTCCGGATCGTTTTATTTGCTTTTATAACTTCCGGGTTAATTTTACTTGCCTCAGGCTTAAGCACGGTGTTGCCAGGGAGCCCTCTGTGTTGTGCAGCTTGGATGTAATGGTGCGTCCGCTCATGCTGTTGTGAAACAATTACTTGTTAATCCACTTTCTTTACTTCACTTTTTGGTGATACCCCATTTTCATTGATGGCTTCAATTGAAAAATAGTAGACTTTACGGTTATCCATCTCCTTACTCCAGTATTCATTAAAGTCGTGCACCATGATACAGGAGTATAATTTACCAGGCGCTGTGCCATAATAAATATTGTATGCAAAGGCATTGTCAACCGGTTTCCATTTGATGTATGCGCTGCGTTTGTCCTTTTCCGTTCTTAGTACGATGAAATTTTCAACCGCTGTTGGCTTTGCGCCATGTCCATTTCCAAAAACCCGTAATCCACTTATGGCAAATTTACCGGTCGGCATGTGGATGTTTTCAAGTTTAATAAACCTGGCCTGTACAGGATTCGCCAATTCAATATAATCATGCGGCACATCTGTTTTATTATTGCTTTTGTCTGTTAATATAGCCCATTTTTTCCCGTCGAATGAATAATAAAGTCTGTATTGGTGATACTGGCCCTCGTATTTTCCGAGCCTGTTGGAATCAACATCCTGATCTGCATAATTTATTTGAATAGCCTGAACTGTTGAAATATTACCCAGGTCCGTTTGAATCCATTCCCCCTGTTTGGCAGAAGCGGCACTCCAATAAGTTTTAATGTTTTCGTCAACTGCATTGTTTGCATTATAACTACCGAGAGCGGACGAAACCAACACGGGCTTTTTATAATTTAGTAACATCCAGTCTGGCCTGTCACGCACGACCCCCGATTCCGCATTTGGAAGATACGTGGGATAATCACCAAATGCAGTATTGCAATACATGACATCGTCTTTGTCAAAAGCCGCCGGCCAGATGCCGATCCTTCTTTCAAAAGTATTCTTTACACAAACAATGCTGGTCGATACATGCCACCAGTTATCGTATTTATCATGAAAGGTACTTCCATGCCCGGCGCCCCTGGAAAAGCCACCAGGTTTATAACTCAGCGGATCTGACTGTGGTGTAAATGGCCCAAGCGGCGATTCACCCACAACAACACCATCAGCATATCCGCTGAATTCTGTGCCGGGTGCACCATATTGCAGGTAATACTTCCCGTTATGCTTATTCATGGTTGCACCTTCTATAAACGGATCAAGAAAAGTATTGTCCATATGTTCGCCAAATCGCTGCCATCCATACCTGTCTTGTTCCAAAAAGTACATTTCTTTTCGTGTTCCGACGGGTTGCATGGTTTTCCGGTTTAATTCAACGCCATACAAAGGATAGCGGTTGCTGCTGCCATTATACATGTATAACTTTCCATCATCATCCGTGAAAAAAGCCGGGTCCCAACCACCAAGGTCAAATGAATCAACCAAAGGTTTCCATTCATTAGCTTTTGGATTGATGCTCATCCATATGGTGAATTTGCCGGTATAGGTAGATCCAAAAACGATCATGCTGTCACCAATAATTCCTACCGCCGGTGCGCAAAGTTCATCGTACACTGTGCCGTTCCAGGGACGCAGGAATTTTTTTGAAATAAAATTCCATTTCAACATGTCATCACTCCACCAATAACCCCATTGGTTGGTACTGAATAAAAAATAGTCACCTTTATAGTTTACAATTACCGGATCCGCTGTTGCCCGGTGTCGTCCCCATTCTGCAAAGTTTGGTATTGGCGTATACCCGTAATCAATATTGATGGGATTACAATAGGTTTTCTGCTGCGCTGCTGATGGTAGCAGGTATGTAAAAAAAACCAACAAGCTAAGTACCAGTTTTTTCATATTTATGTCGGTAAATGTTATTTGAATAATCCAGGGTATATTTTTGTCAACCCAAACAGCACATATTTTAATGAATTAATTGGTAAACTAAATTGCCAATAAGATCGCGGATAAACAAATTGCTTCCCGGTCCATGATGAATATATGCATTAACAATATTAACAGGCTTATCTCTTTAACTCCCTCATTTTATCCATGGGCTTGTAAAGTTTAATTTTTTTAAACCCTGCTGTATCTCCGGGCAGCTCATAAAAAGTTTCCATAATAAGCCACTTCTATAATTTTCCATCATTACTACCGCCGGCCCCTGGTCGATAGCCAGGTACTGTGCAGGATACCAGTTTTTTGTTTCACTGAATGCATCATAAAATCCATAGGGTCCCCAAAGTTTTCCGTTCATATCTACATACCAATGCCTCATTGCCGCCATTGATTGTTTGGGTGTATAGGGAAAGGAAGACAGTGCTGCTGTTGGGGAAATTACGGAAAGATCATTTCCCTTGCCTGGGGCATGGCCGGCATAACCATCCATTGAATAACTTGAAGTTAAACCCCAACTGTTAATTCCGTATCCTTTATATTCTTGCGGGTTATTTACACACCAGGTGTAATTGATCATTGACTGGTTGGTATTTTCTTCCCAGTAATCTGCATATTTGTCTTTAAGCCCCCGAGGATCCAGGCCAAGATAGGAATACTGTGACCAAAACAGCGGCCCGCCCATTAACGTATTTTCACCACCCTGTCTTTTTAACTGTAATGTGTAGCCGTAGAAAGTATTGCTTGCTTTAATTTTCCCATTCTCTGCCCAGCCTTCATTGTACACTTCAACAGGTACAGCATGTGTGGGCGAAGAAACCCCCAGGATATACATGATGAGGCATTCATTATAGCCCTGCACCGGGAAATTCATTTTCCATCCTTTGTCAGGGCTCCAGTGCCAGTATAAAACATTTCTTCCGTTTCGGAACCAATCATACTCAACTTCTTTCCAAAGCTTATCAATTCTTTGGGCTAATTTTTTTTCTGTTGAATTTCCATCTTTATAGTACTGTCGTACACAAAGTAAGCCTTGAATCATATAAGATGTTTCTACCAGATCTGCCCCATTATCGTCGGGACTAAATGGCCTTACTTTCCCCGTTTCACCATTCCACCAATGGGGCCACGCACCATGAAAGCGATCCGCTGTTTCTAAAAAATGAGTTATTTTTTCCAGCCTTACCCTGCCTTCCGTTCGGGAAATAAAACCTCTTTCGATTGCTACTAAAATAGACATTACGCCAAACCCGGCCCCGCCGTTTGTAACCGTACTCTTGTCATTTTGCGGATACACATCATCAACATGAAATCTCTCCCTGGCCAGCCCACTCTCAGGTTCAGCTCCATCCCAAAAATATTGAAAGGTTTGTTTTTGCACAATATCGAGTAACTGGCTGTCTGATAAAATTACCTGAACCTGTGTAGTGTTTTGGTGGCCGGCAGTGCGAGGCAGCCCTTTACATCCAATACATAAACAAGCAACGCATAAAATACGAAATGCATTATTTCTCATAACTAAAATGAGTTCACATTAGAGATAAGGAGCAGCAAACCCCAGGTTAATCATACCAGTCCGGACTTCCGGTGCACTCGTAAATAGTTCCCATAACATACCGCTGCGGTAATTTTCAATCATTATTATAATGGGGCCCTGGTCGATTGCTAAGGTAGAACTGGCAAACCATGGGTCACTTAATTTAAAGGCGTCATAAAATCCATACTGTCCCCACAATTTATCTCCTAATTTATAATAAAAGAACTTTAATGCCGCCATGGATTCCATGGGTGAATATGGCATGGAAGACAATGCGGCTGTAGGTGCAATCACACCCGGATCGTTGTTGGGTTCATTGGCGTTATAACCGTCAGGTACATCGCTTGCGGTAAGGCCCCAGCAAATATTACTGTAACCATTCCAGCCACGGGGATTTGCCTTGCAATATTCGTAATTTATTTTAGTGTGATTGATAGTCTGGTTCTGGTAGTTTGCATAAGCATCTGTTAATCCATTCGGATTAATACCTAAAAAAGAGTAATGTTCAAAAAACAGTGGGCCACCGTTAGAAGGCCCTAGCGGCAACTGGTAGCCGAAATAAGTATTGTTGTTCACGATATTTCCATTGTTTGCCCAGCCGTTATTGTACACAATATTTGGGATGGCATCGGTTTGGGAGGAAGCAGCCATTACATAGGTAATCAAAGCTTCATTCCAACCCCTCACCTGTGCATTTATTACAAAGCCCATATCCGGGCTCCAGTGCCAGTACAACACATTTTCACCGGCTTTTCTAAACCAGCTCCACTCAACCGCGTCGTATAATTGATTTATCCTGGTGCGCAAAGCAATTTCGTTGGCATCAACGGCACTGCTAAAATATTGCCTTGCAGTTATAAGCCCCTGCATTAAATAAGATGTTTCTACCAGGTCAGCGCCATTGTCTTGATTACTAAAAGGTATTGTTGCGCCCGTGGCACCATTTATCCAATGCGCAAAGGCACCATGATAAGGTATACAGTTATTTTGATAAAAATTTACTATTTGGAGGGTACGGGCCAGCCCTTCTGCCCGTGTTATAAAATTTCGTTTAATGGCAACCGGTATGGCCATAATGCCAAACCCTGTTCCTCCGGTTGTTACAAGATCACCGGATGTATTTCTTTCTCTCGCCATACCGGAAACCGGGTGGCCAAAATCCCAGAAATATTTAAAGGTTTGTTGCTGTACAAGATCCAGCAAAACGGAATCCGTTAGTTGGGGAAATTTATCTGTAGAATCAAGTTGAGTGATGAAACCAGCGCTGCCCTGAGCAAATAATCCTGTACCCCCAATTGATTTCAATGCCGTTGATACATTCAGCTGGTATTTTTTAAGGGGGAGTAAGGTAGTGGTTGGCTGAATTACAACCGTGCTGTCATTATTAGAATAAGAAACAGAAATCGGAACAGAAGGATTTAAAATTATATTACTATTGACTGTTGAGTGGTCAACAGGGGCGTTAAAAGTGATTTCAATAACAGGACTATAGTTTACATTGAACAGCGTATTGCCCGCATTTTGGATAGTATTTATTTTTATTGAAGTCAGGTTGAAATTACCTGCGATCGGTTGTGGAGTATCCGTTTTGCTGCAGGTAACGCATCCAAAGCAAATAATTATGAGAAGACAATTTTTCATTGGTAAATATTTCACGATTTTTAAAAACTAAGGCTGCCTTTTTTGGGCAGCCTTGGTTTTATGATGATAAAATTCAACTATTTTATCTTCCTGCTTTTTCAAGCTGGTAAAGCGCACTTATATCAGCATCGCTGAGAGAAGCTGTATAGAATCTAACTTCGTCAATCTGTCCTGCAAACTTTTTTTGGAAAGACTGTACGGGAGACAATGAAAATCCTGTTTCAGAATTTGGGAAGCCACCGATGATCACCTGCGTAGGAATCGGGGTTACCAACGGTCCTGTTGGGACACCTGCATTTTCGCGATGCCTGAAAAGATTGTTTGATACTAAAATGCCGTCGGCAAATAAGTCTATATTAGAACCAACGCCATCATAACGGAAAACATAGTGTACCCACCTGTTGGCACCAAGAACGGTTTTGAAATCAGTTCCTCTTACGCCGTAGTCGTTGACATTATCGCCACGAACAGGTACCCCAACCGGGTAAGTAGCAAAAACCCCCTTTAAAACCAGCGTATCATTGTAAGAAACTCCAAATCCATTCTCTAAATACATCAATACAGGTCCGTTGTTCCAGTCAGCCTGGGTTGCGGTACCTGTTGTCAGGCCAAAAACAGCTGTTGCTCCTCTTCCATTGTTCTGGGTTTTAATCCATGCAGAAACAGTAACACTACCAAGGTTTGCTACGTTTAATGCAGGAATGGTTGGGTATAACAGGTAACCGCTGTCCAAACTCAAAGCCTGCCCTTTTAAACCTGCTGCTGCAAAAGTATTTGCTGAGCCTGATAAAGGTGCTAGTGATGAAATTTTTTCATTGGTAGTTCCGTCGAAAGTCCAATGGGCCTTTAAATTTGTACCACCTACTTCGTCTGAATTATTAAATCCGCCGATTGGATCTGGTGGTATCACTACAGGAGCCTTATCCTTTTTACAGGAGATCATTGCGCCTCCCAATAACAGAAAAGCTGCTGCCCCAATAATTAATTTTTTTGCATTTTTGTTCATTTTCTTCGATTTAAGTTTAAAATAATTATAAAAAATTTATGCTTGAAAATATGTACTTATTTAATAACCAATGTTTTGTGTTAGTTTCCCGCCGCTAAGTTCTATTTCTGTTTGCGGTATTGGAAACACTTCGTTCTTACCATCTACAAAAGTCTTGCCCAATGCTCTTAGTAGTTGCCCGGCACGGCCCTGCCTTACTATGTCAAAAAACCGATCCTGTTCCATTGCTAGTTCAACTCTTCTTTCTGCCCAAACAGTATTGATGTTTGCCCCCACAGAAGAAAGTCCTGCTCTCTGCCTGACGAGATCAAGTGCAGATTGAGCGGCTCCCAGGTTTCCCAGTTGAACGGCAGCTTCAGCATTTATCAGCAATACTTCTGCGTAACGAAGGATATGTATATTCTTAGGCAGCCGATCTGTATTCTCCGTTTTGCAATACGGTTCTGTTTTTCTTCCGAAATACGCTTTGTAATTATAGCGATCGTTTTGTACCCTGATTCTTTCAGGTATTACGAAACCATCCCAAAGAACGGTGCTGTCTGGTTTGATGTAAATAATGGTGACAGAATCCCGCAAATCCCCGGGTTCATATGCGTTAGCAAGATCCTGGCTGGGATTGTTTAGTCCAAAACCCAAGTCCGCCCATCCCCCCAAACCTCCTACACGCGGCCCTTGTGCTACTACATAAAAGGGAACTGCAGCATCGCAATCTACATTTGTTCCAGTTTGAATTTCAAAGATTGATTCTAAGTTGTTTTCATCAACCTTTCTTCTAAAGTTTTTGCTGTAATCAGCAACCAGGGCGTATTTTCCAGAATTCATTACTTCCAGCGAAAGGTCATAGGCTTTCTGGTAATCCTGCCTGTACAGGTAAACTTTCGCCAACATACTTTGTGCAGCACCCTTATCTGCCCGACCCTTTTCTGTTAAACCCCTTAAAGGTAAGCTGTCTGCCGCATATTGCAAATCATTGATTATTGCTGCATAAATAGAATCCTTAGGAGCACGGGTGATAAATTCATCGCTGTTGGCATCAACAGGACCATCAGGAACCCTAAAAACTTTGGGAACATCACCAAACAAACGAACGAGGTTAAAATACAGGTAAGCCCGAAGAAACCTGGTTTCGCCAATGAGTGTTCGTTTAGTTACATTGTCGAAAGTGCTTCTTGTCAACACATTCAGGGCGCCGTTTGCTGCAGCTATTCCCTTGTAATGCCCTGCCCAGAGCCTGTTTACATAAAAATTATTTGCATTAAGATCGGAGGTAAAATTGTCAAATCCAACTGCTTCCGGAGCCTGGTCAAGGGGAGTGCTTCCTTTATCAGCATCGTCAGAAGCAACATCAGTTGCCATACAAAAAATAATGCCGTGGACGTCATTGCCAAAGCCACCCTGGTAAAGCTGGTTGTAAACGCCCGTGACCAATTTTCGTGCAATGTTAGGATCATTTGCTGCGGCCTCATCAGTAAGTAACCCCTGCGGAGAAACTTCCAGAAAATCTCTTTTGCAGTTAGTAAGGCTAAAACAACAAAAGGCTAAAAGAGGCATAAACAGTCGACTGTATTTTTTATTTTGAGGTATCATGATTTAAAAATTAAAAGGTTAAATTAACACCAAGGGCAAATGTACGGGTGGTTGGATATGCATTGAATTCAATTCCCTGGTTAAGGGGATTGTTTTCAGAAAGCTCCGGAGTAAAGCCCGAATATTTTGTGAAGGTTAACAGATTCTGACCGGTCATGTAAAAACGGAAATTGCTAATGGCATGTTTGGTCAGAAATGCACCTTTGAAGCTGTACCCGATAGTAAGGTTGTTGATACGCACAAAATTACCGGACTCAATAAAATAGGTGGATTGGGGCAAGGCAGTAAGGTAAGCAGCCGGCACATTAGAAGCGTAATTTGTAAAAGTCCAACGCTCGTCTGCCACGCTTGCCTCTACATTATCTAAAGAGTTAAAGCGGGCTGCTTTTTTTCCATTAAATATTTTACTGCCATTGGTACCATACAGGTTTACACTCACGTCAAAATTGTTGTAGTTTAAACCTACCGTACCTCCGAAAGTAAATTTTGGTTGGTATGAACCTGAGAACGCCCGGTCGTTGTCATCAATTTTTCCATCATCGTTCAGGTCCTTGTACTTTAAATCGCCCAGCCTGGGAAGCTGGCTGTTGATGGTAATAGCATTTCCATTACTCGCCTTGTAGGCCGCTAATTCCCCCTGGTTATGAAAAACACCCTCCGCCTGTAGAACATAAAAACTTCCAATCGGCTGGCCATTATTTGTGTAAGTTGTGCTGCCTTTTGATCCCACATAACCGGCAAAAATAGCCTGTCCACCGTTTAAGGCAACAACCGTATTTTTATTATAACTAACGTTTCCGGATATGTTATAAGTAATGGCTTTTCCTGCTTTGTCGCTCCAGTTCAGGGAAAGTTCAACACCTTTGTTTTCGATGGATGCAACATTCGTAAAAACTGATTCGGTTCCCGTCGTTGTCGGCGTTGGAACACTTAACAACGCATTTTTTACTTTTTTGTGATAAAAATCTAATTCGCCGCTCAACCTGCTTTTTAATACGGAAAATTCAAGACCAAGGTCCGCCTCATCTGTTGATTCCCACCGCACATTTTTATCAACGAATCCGGAGACGACAACCCCGTTGTTAACTACAACGCTATCCAAAACATAGGGGATACCGGTATTTAAAATCACGTAACGTGCAGCAGTAAAGACATTATCATTTCCAAGACGGCCGTAACTTCCCCTCAATTTCAGGTTATTAAATATCTTTTGTTGTTGCATGAAGTTTTCCCTGGTAATGATCCAGCCTATACCTACGGACGGGGAATTAGAATATCGCTCTTTAAAAATAGAAGAGCCGTCTCTTCTAAAGGTAGCGGTTAAAAGGTATTTTTTACTAAAGGTATAATTCAACCTCGCCAGGTACGATAGGCGGGTTCGTTCATCTGCAAAAGAATTATTTACCTGCGAAGAAGGATCGCCTTGTGATAAATACCAAAGGCTTGGATCTGCGGGTACATCTGACCGTGATGCAGCAGTTTGCTGGTTCAAGATCCTTTCAGATGTTGTTCCGAGCAAAAAGGTTATATCATGTTTATTTATAGATTTTTGAAAAGTGACGGTGTTGTCCCAAACCCAACGGGTATTGCGCTCTTCAGAAAGTGAAAGACTGCTCTTATTATTCAGCTGGGAGCCCCCTGCAACGATAAAAGTGGAGGTATCGTTAAAGAATTGGCTGCTGTATGTTCTTCGGTTATTAAAACCCAGCTCAACTCCATAACTTGTTCTAAGCATTAACCACTTTACGGGTTTATATTCAATATATCCTGTTCCCTGTAACCGGTTCTCTAGATATTTATTGTTATTATTTTCTATATCCAATACAGGATTACCTACATTTTGGTATGCGGAAGTATTGCCGTACAGGCCATTCACTTTAGAAGGAATTACCGGTGCTGCATGATAGGCGTTATTATATGCTCCACCTAAATTTACATCCTGCGTGGTTCCATTACTGTAAGAAATGAGCGTATTCACTTTAAGTCTATCCGACAATTTATATTCGTTGTTGGACCGCAACGTGAAGCGCTTAAATTTATTATTCAATACAATTCCTTCGTCAGTAAGGTAACCTGCGCTAAAGAAATAATTTATTTTATCACTTCCGCCGGAAATAGAAATATTATGGTTTTGCTGATATGCTTTGCGCAGGATGGTACCAAACCAATCTGTAGACGTATTTGTCAGGGCCGAGTCTATCAAAATAGCACCATTGCCATGATTTACACTGGCCTCATTAATATAAATTGCGTACTGTTTTGCATTCGCCATTTTTACTATGTTCGAAGCTTCCCGGATCCCAACATTAGCATCATAACTAACCTGCATTTTACCACCACGTCCCTTTTTTGTTGTGATGATTATCACACCATTTGATGCTCTTACACCATAAATAGCAGCAGAAGAAGCGTCTTTCAAAACATCCAGGGTAACAATATCTGCAGAATTAATGTTTCTGATATCCTCGGTAATTACACCATCTACCACGTACAACGGACTTGCCCCTCCGAGTATACTACCTGTACCGCGTATGCGAACTACGGGCGCAGAATTGGGTGAACCGGAACTGATGATTTGTACACCCGCCACTTTACCTTGTATTGCCTGTGTTGCGGTTAGAACCGGCTGTTTGGCTATATCTTCGCCTTTTACACTTGCAACTGATCCCGTTACATCCCTTTTTCGTTGCGTACCATAACCCACTACTACAACCTGGTCTAATGATTTTGTAGAAGTTTGCAAAACCACGTTAATGTTTGTGCGTCCGGTAACGGCGACTTCCAGGTCTTCGTAACCTACAGAGGAGAATACCAACACTGCGTCATCAGGTACCGATAATTTGTATTCGCCCTGTGCATCAGTAGATGTGCCTGCAGCCGCTCCTTTTACGATAATGGTAACGCCAGGTATTACATTACCGGTAGCATCCGTTACCTTTCCTGAAACAATTATATCGGCTAAGGGATTATTCTTTTCTCTAATCACCACCGGGTTATTATTTTGAATACGGTAGTTTAGGTTGGATGCGTTCAACAATTTGTCCCATACTTCTGTTACCGGGCCGTTATTGTCCGTAACGCTAACATTTTCTGCACTGGTGATTATGTCATCGTTGGACAATGAACGCAGGTCACTTTTTCTTTCAAGATGCGGTAAGGCTGTTTTTAGTGCAATGGATTTGATAGTTAAGGTAATTCGGTTTTGTGAAAAAACCTTTGCAGATAACTGTAAGGTTGTCAACAGCAACAGTGAAATAGTAAGTTTGATAAGCAATAATACTTTTAAAAATCCCCGTTTTACCGGCGTGAGGCAGTCCTCGTTATTTTTCATGATAGCAAGTTTGGTATGAAAAAAATGTTGCATTGTTTGCATGTATTTAATCGCAAAAGCTATTTACCAATAAATAACAACCCTCCTTTAATTCATCTTAAAACAAAAGAGGCAGTAAACTGCAATTGCGTTGTTTGAAGCCCCGCCAAATCGTTTCTTCTTCGAAAATGCCTGTAGATTTCAGGGATTGAAATTTGTCTTTTAAAAAAATATATGATGACTCCGAAAATAACTTTCCGTTTTTTTGGCTACCTCTTCAAAATTTTTACTTTTGAAACCCAACGGGCCGATATTATCTTCAAGTATCAGGAAATACCCATTGGGCTCAACAATTTATGGCAAAAATCTTAATTGTCTGCATATTATCACAGGATTCTTATATACTCCTGGACAGCTTGGCGTGGAAGTTTTGATAATGGGCCGGTATCGCAGTGTTCCTGTTGCAGGCCATTGGGTTAGTAAATGAGGACATGGATGGCTGAAAGTTCAGTAATGCCTCAAATCTTTAGCCAGCTGGTTCTTGTTGGGTACTCAATTTTTTATAACGCGTACAGAGATTCATGATAAAAAACGTTTTGCAAATACCTGTTTTTACTTACTTTTGCGGACTGTTATCAAAAATAACAGGGCCTATAGCTCAGTTGGTTAGAGCACCTGACTCATAATCAGGGGGTCCCTGGATCGTGCCCAGGTGGGCCCACACAAAATAGCCCGAAACTTTTCGGGCTATTTTATTTTGGCAGTCAGTTTAACCTTTCATTAACCCCGCAGGCATTTATTTTTGCCGCACAAGAACAGATTATGAGAAAATTATTAGTGATTATTATTGCGCTTGCAGCCACTGTGCCGGCTTTTACACAAACTTCTCCACCAGTAAAAAAGAAAAAATTCAATCTCGGAAACAGGACGGGCGACCACTTTATGGTGCAGGTTAGCAAGGATAGCTGGACGGGTGCAGCGGACAGTGTAAGCAGCAGGATCAAAGGATTTTCAAAAGGATTTAATGCGGCCCTGATGCTTGACCTTCCGTTTAAATCAAACCAACGTTTCAGCGCAGCACTTGGACTGGGGGTTGGCACCAGCAGTATCGGCTTTAAAAAGACAATTGTTGATATCTCTGCACAAACGCCTAAGCTGCCTTTCCTGGCAGTGGATACGGTGAATCATTATAAGAAATTTAAATTAACTACAGCCTACCTCGAGATACCACTGGAACTGAGGTTCACCGCTAACCCTGAAACACCGGCAAAAACTTTTAAAGCTGCAATCGGATTGAAACTGGGGACGCTTGTAAATGCTCATACAAAAGGTAAAACCTTACAGAATGGTTCCAATACCACCATTAATAGTTTAACACAAAAAATTACTGCAAAAAATTATTTTAACTCAACCAGGCTCGCAGCAACCGCACGGGTAGGGTACGGTTATTTCAGCATCTTTGGTTCATACAACCTTACCACGATGTTTAAAGATGCGGTGGCACCCGATACCAAACTACTTCAGATCGGATTAACAATAAGTGGTTTATAAAATCAGGAATATTATGTTATTGTCCTCCCGCAACCCGGGGGGATTTTTGTTTACTGTTTTTCAATAAACTAATTTTGCTTCTCAACATGGGGTATCACACATCATGAGCGATGCAATTAAACACGAATGCGGCCTTGCTTTCATCCGCCTCCGCAAGCCTTTCAGCCACTACCAGCAAAAATATGATTCAGTATTATATGGCTTAAACAAGTTGTACCTGCTGATGGAAAAACAGCACAACCGGGGCCAGGACGGCGCAGGTGTAGCGGCTGTAAAATTAGACACCGAGCCCGGCTATCCTTTTATGTACCGGATTCGCAGCAATGCCAATCAGCCAATCGCCGATTTGTTTGCCAGGATCGGACGGGAGATTGAAGAAGTAGAAAAATACCAGCCCGATATAAGAAACCACCCGGGTTTGATGAAAGGCCACCTGAATATCATGGGGGAGGTTTTACTCGGTCATCTGCGCTATGGCACCCAGGGTAAAAACAACGTTGAATTTTGTCACCCGTTCATTAAAAAAAACACGATCCCTACACGCAACCTGGCTTTAGCCGGCAACTTTAATATTGTAAATAAGGAAGAATTATTCGAACAGATAAATATCAACCCCGGGGAGTTTGATTGCCAGAGCGACCTTGCTGCCATGATGGAAGTTATTCATCACTTTATTGTAAAGGACGATGAAAAAGCCCCCGGCGGGATGAACATTATCAATGTTCTTAAAAAAGCGGCCCCGATGTTTGACGGAGGGTTTCATTTTGCAGGCATCGTAGGAAACGGCGATGCTTTTGTGATGAGGGACGCACATGGTATACGACCTTCTTATTACTACATAAACGAAGAAGTGATCGTTGCTGCAAGTGAAAGAGCGGCTATACGTACCGCTTTTAACCTGGAAGAAAACGAGGTAAAGGAATTGATGCCGGGCATGGGCCTTATTGTAAAGAACGATGGCAGTTATGTACTTGAACAAATCATCCCGGCGCTGGAAAGAAAAGCCTGCAGTTTTGAAAGAATATATTTTAGCCGCGGCAGTGATGAAAAAATTTACCGCGAGCGAATTGCCCTCGGGTATGGCCTCAGCGATATTGTATTAAAAGCTGTTGATTATGATCTTAAGAATACCATTTTTTCGTTCATTCCCAATACAGCAGAAACTGCTTTTTACGGGTTGATAAAAGGCGCAGAAGATTACCTGAACAAGATAAAGATAGAACGCATCATGAGCTGGGGCAAAGACTTTGATGAAGAGAAACTATCGGAAATGGTTAACCGAAAAATAAGAATTGAAAAGATAGCCATAAAAGATGTTAAGCTTCGAACCTTTATTACAGAGGATAATAGCCGGAATGAAATGGTACAACACGTGTATGATATTACCTACGGTACTGTTCGAAAAGATGTAGATACCCTTGTGGTGATAGATGACAGTATTGTAAGAGGCACTACTTTAAAAGAGAGTATTATCCGGATGCTTAGCAGGCTTAGGCCAAAAAGAATAATTGTTGTATCATCAGCGCCCCAGATCCGCTATCCTGATTGTTACGGCATAGACATGAGCAAAATGGGTGATTTTATTGCTTTCAGGGCGGCGGTAGAATTATTAAAAGAACGGGGCAGGGAAGGGTTGCTGGATGAACTTTTGGATACATGCAGGGAACTCCAACACAACAACAAATTACATACAGAAAACATCGTCCGACAAATTTATGGTGAATTTACCCCGGAACAGCTCAGTAAGAAAATAGCCCAATTGATCACTCCTAAGGATATAGAAATACCAGTTGATGTTATTTATCAAACGATTGAAACACTTCATGAGGCTTGCCCGGGTAATAAGGGCGACTGGTACTTTACCGGCAACTACCCCACCCCGGGAGGAAACCGGGTTTGCAACAAAGCTTTTATGAATTTTGTATAGGGGAAAAATGTCAGGGGCTATTGATTAGGTGGTAAAACACTTAAAATTCCTGTTGAAAATACACTGTTTTAATAAATAGGGTTAGTGCATAAACATTTATTTTTGAGCCTGGGGCTGCGGGATGATGTGTTGGTAAAGAAAATGAATAATTCTCTGATTGCTAACCTTGATATTTATATTGAAACCTGTTATTCCACATAAATATTACTTCCAAAAGCTGCATGAGTTTTTACCTTTAAAAAAAACAACATGAAAACGCTTTACATTACCAGGCACGCCAAAAGCAGCTGGGTAGATTTTACAAAAACTGATTTCGAACGACCGCTCAATGATCGCGGAAACAGGGACGCTCCTGAAATGGCTAAAAAATTGATAAAGAGAAGGATTGACATTGACGCATTTGTCAGCAGCCCGGCTAAAAGAGCAAAAAATACCTGTAAGCTTTTTTGCGAAGCTTTTAAAGCAGATCCTGACAAGATTATTTACATTGATAAGTTATACCAGGCCTCTTTACAAACATTTTATGACGTTATACATGAGTTGGACGAGCGCTATAATTATGTTGCCATCTTTTCGCACAATCCCGGAATAACTGAATTTGTAAACAGCTTGTGCGAAAATGTTAGGGTGGATAATATTCCTACCTGTGGTGTGTTTGGTGTAGAATCAGACATAACAAAATGGAAAAATTTTCAAGAAAAGGAAAACCAGTTCTTGTTTTTTGATCATCCTAAAACCTAAACTGTTATAAAGGTAAATTCAAGCGCTGCGATTTTACCGGGTTTTTTTGCCACCTGGTGATAGCTGCGGCCACGAGGCCGACGTTTCTGAGTTTTTTAAAAAACGGCAGTGTTGGCGCCTGCATTTTTCCCTTATTGTCATAATGGTTTGGTTTAATTATTAAATAAAAAGGTTTCTTTTCCAGAAATTTGTAATCAAGTGTTTTGATCTTGTCACACGCTACCCCCGACCGGAACCACCGTCTTTCACCTGTATGTTTTCCAATCGGTGCGATACAGCCTTTCAGCTCTTGCAAAGCATTGTTTGCCGGATGCTCCCGCCTATTACCTGATGGGCTTTGTTATTGCA
>JACMPR010000389.1 GCA_014377385.1 Ferruginibacter sp.
CTAATTTTAGTTTAATTATGGGAATAGCGGGTGCTACCGCCAGCCATCAAGGTATTCAATTGGCTGGGCTTGCAGGCCTGCTAGCCGGAGCATTATCCATGGCATTAGGTGAATGGATTTCCGTTAAAAGTTCCCAGGAATTGCACGAAAATCAAATGCAAATAGAACTGGAGGAGTTGGAAACTAATCCTGAAGGGGAAATGAAAGAATTAGCGCTAATATATATGGCCAAAGGAATTCCGGAAGATCAGGCATCGCAAATGGCTGCAGAAATAATGAAAGATAAAGGTCACGCACATGATATACTGGTTAAAGAAGAGTTAGGAATAAATGCAGAAGAATTAAAAGGCTCTGCTGTAGAAGCAGCTGTTTACTCGTTCATACTATTTGCTATTGGCGCTGCTATTCCCGTTTTACCATTCATGTTTACTGATGGGATGAAAGCAATAATCATCAGCGTTTCAGCAAGTGCCATAGGATTGTTTGTTATAGGAGCTGCTATCACATTGTTTACAGGAAAAAATGTTTGGTATTCCGGCTTCAGGCAGGTTTCCTTTGGTTTAGCAGCAGCAGCAATAACTTTTGGTATCGGTAAACTTATTGGCGTATCTGTTGCCGGATGATTTTTTGTTTCCGGGAAACTTTTAAACTTCTCAAATTTCTCCGTGTGACATCTATCACGGAAATAATTAAAAAACTAATCGAAATCTACCCTCTAAAATATAAGGACAATGCACATAAAACAGTTTGAAGACAAAAACCTTTCCCATTACAGCTATGCAATTTTAAGTGAGTGTGAAAAAAAAATAATATTGGTTGACCCTGCCCGTAACGCTAAGCAATACTTAAATTATGCAAAAGCGAATGATGCGCAAATAACAGGCATCATTGAAACCCATCCGCACGCAGATTTTGTAAGCAGTCATGTAGAGTTGCACCACACTACAGGCGCAATAATCTATACAAGTAAAGACGTGCATGCATTTTATCCACACGAGGCTTTTGATGATGGTGAAACAATAGAAGTAGGTAAAATAAAATTAACCGCAATTAATACAGCAGGTCATTCACCAGACAGCATCAGCATTTTATTAGAGCATGATGGAAAGCAAAAAGCTGTTTTCACTGGGGACACACTTTTCATTGGTGATTGTGGCAGACCGGATTTAAGAGAAACTGCAGGAAAAATACATTCAACCAGAACGTCGCTTGCAAAGCAAATGTATCGTTCATTAAGAGATAAACTAATGACATTGGAAGATGAGGTGGTAGTTTACCCGGCACACGGTGCAGGTACACTTTGCGGCAAACATTTAAGTAAAGAAAGTAGCAGTACAATTGCGGCAGAGAAGAAAACAAACTGGAGTTTACAGCAAGCAACTGAAGAAGAATTTATACAAAACTTGTTGGCAGATCAGCCATTTGTGCCGCTATATTTTCCATTTGATGTAGAACTTAATAGAAAAGGTACAATAGGATTGGAAGAGAGCATTGATAAGATTAGAAAGGGAGATACGATTGATGAAAAAACCATATCAGCTTTAGATAAAACTATATGGGTAATTGACACAAGACAAGGAGACGATTTTAAAAAAGGACATCTGCCACATTCAATTAATCTGATGACAGATGGAAAATTTGAAACGTGGTTGGGAAGCATTATCAAACCTGGTGAACAATTTTATTTAGTAAGTGAGAGCAAAGAGCGGTTACGAACAATGTTGGAAAGAACGGCGGCCATAGGTTACGAAAGCCAGGTGGCTGAGGGATTTGTGGCTGAAACCGGCCCGGTAAAAGAAGAAAAACTTAATGTAGATAATTTTAAAAATAATCAACAGGATTATACCATAATTGATGTAAGAAACATTGCTGAGGTAAAGGAAGGAAAGATATTTCAAAACAGCATCTCTATTCCCCTCTCAGAAATAAGAACCAGGATCAATGAAATTCCACTTGATAAACCAATCGTTGTTCATTGTGCAGGAGGTTACAGAAGTGCAGCAGCAAGTTCATTAATACTATCACAATTGAATAATAATATACGGATTTTTGATTTGGGCGAAGCCATTAAACAGTTCCAATAAAAGTAACGACATGCATATTTCTGAACTACAACATTGGGATAAAGTATATAGCACAATAGCCGCAGACGAAGCAAGCTGGTTTCAGCGTTACCCTAAAACTTCAATGGAGTTTGTAGAATTATTCAACTTGCCATTAAATGCAAATATTATAGACATAGGTGGTGGCGACAGTTACTTTGCAGATGCTTTGATTGACAAAGGTTATCAAAACATTTGGGTGCTTGACATTTCAGCTAAGGCGATTGAAAGAGCAAAACAAAGATTAGGTGAAAGAGCTTCTAAAGTACACTGGATTGTTTCAGATATTACTGAATTTGCACCTACGGTACAATTCGATTTTTGGCACGACAGGGCAGCATTTCATTTTCTAACAACAGAAGATAAGATTTATAAATACGTGTCCATTGCTGAATCTGCCATTAAGAAAAATGGATACTTAATACTTGGTACATTTTCTGAAAAAGGTCCTACAAAATGCAGTGGTTTAGAAATACGGCAATATACAGAAGTCTCCATGTCTTCAAGATTTGAAATAGAATTTAATAGAATTAAATGCATCCAGGAAGACCATACAACTCCGTCAAATGCAGTACAACATTTCTTGTTCTGTAGTTTTAAAAAGAAATGATTATTGCAGCAACTTCAGCAATTTTATTCGCCTTCTGTTGTGTCACTCACTTGTACATTCAGAGAAGGGAATATTCACCTGGTTAATCGTGGATCAATGAATGTTAACAGCAGGATTACCTGATAAGGACAACGTTACCTGACATCGTTCTAACCTTTCCAGACCTGTCAACTGCCTTCAGCTTCCATACATAATTATCCAACGGTTGCTTCTTGCCCTTGTATGTACCATCCCACCCTTTTTTAAACTCGTGTGTTTCAAATACGAGTTCCCCATATCGGTTGAAGACGCTGAAATATTCGAGGCTGCTAATGCCTATCGCTATTGGCCGGAACAAGTCATTTAAACCATCACCGTTCGGTGTAAACGCTGTTGGCACATAAAGCGTAGGCCCGTTCAATACCCTGAGTTTTACTGTATCAAATGCAAAACATCCAATGTCATCCATCACCATAAGAACGTAGGTTTCCGCATGAGATAGTGTAGCTATAGGAGCGGCAATGAATGGATTGTTTAGTCCTGCAGCAGGCGTCCACTGGTACTGTATTCCGCCACTGCCCGACAATTGGTAGCCAACGTTATATTCCGCATCGTCGTCGCTTCCTGCATGTGCAATAACCGGCGGATTAATACCCAGGTTAACAAAAGCAGTATCTGAACAACCGGTGCTGCCGGTTGCAATTAATTGATACGTTCCGGCATTATTTACAGATGCAGGATTTGGTACAGTTTGTTGATTGTATGTCCAGTTCAAGTCATAACCCGTGCTACTGTAGAGTGTGGCAAGGTTTGCAGTTTGGTTAAAACATATTCTCAGAGATTGATCGTCCACAAATGGTTTGCTGTTGATGATTACCGCTATTGTTGTCCTGGGGCTTTCGCATACACCGTTCTGCTGGCTGACATAGTAGTTTACTGTACCTGCAGCGGATGAGGAAGGAATAGGAGCGGTTACGGATCCTATGCCGCCAGATGCTGAATTGTACCAGGCTAGCTGGTTTCCCGTGGTTGTAACATTTGCAGCAAGTGCAATTGTTGCCGCGTACTGACAGTAACTTACAGGTGACGAGACTGACGGCGGTACGGGAGAAATATTAATCATTAAATTAAGCGTAGCTATGGAGTCGCAGCCGTTATTGCCAATGAGTATTGTCGTGTAGATTCCTGGCGTCGTATAATCCTGACCATTCCAGTTGTAAGGAAGCACATTGGAGCATATGGTGACTGCACTCATGCTGGTCGTTACCTGCAGTTCAATTAAATGAAGTGTTGCAATTGAATCGCATCCTGCCGAACTAATAAGCGTTACTAAATAAGTGCCTGCAGTTGGATAGCTATTGCCATTCCATGAATATGGAAGTTGGTTGTTGCAAATACTGGTATTAGTTGTGCTGGTAACAATGGCGTTAGTAGTTAAGTTAAGCGTCGCGATTGAATCACAACCGGAAGTAGTAACCAGTGTTACTAAATAAGTTCCTGCCGTTGGATAACTATTGCCATTCCATGTGTATGGAAGTTGGTTGTTGCAAATCGTAATATTAGTTGTGCTGGTTACGACAGCGTTTGCGGTAAGATTGAGTGTCGCAATTGAATCGCATCCTGCCGAACTTACAAGCGTAACAGAATAGGTACCTGCAGTTGGATAACTATTGCCATTCCATGAATAAGGAAGCTGGTTGTTGCAAATGCTGGTATTAGTTGTGCTGGTTACAACAGCATTTGCAGTAAGATTAAGTGTTGCAATTGAATCACAGCCGGAAGTACTAACCAGTGTTACTAAGTAAGTTC
>JACMPR010000390.1 GCA_014377385.1 Ferruginibacter sp.
AAGACATTGCTAAGTATTATAAGGCAGAACAAAACATTTCCCGCTTATTGATGTGGGCAACTGGTCTTGCTATTTTCATTAGTTGTCTGGGTTTGCTGGGACTTGTTATTTACATCACCAACCAGCGTACCAAAGAGATCGGCATCCGGAAAGCGGTGGGGGCTACTGTTACACAAATTGTAATGCTGTTATCAAAAGATTTTTTACAACTGGTTATTGTGGCTTTTGTAATTGCTGTTCCCATTACCTGGTGGGGCTCCAGTAAATGGCTCAATAATTTTGCTTATAAAACAGATAAGGATGTATGGATATTTTTAGCTGGTGGTATCATCATGTTTTTAATGGCGTTGATCATTCTCTGCATCAGGGGTTTTAAAGCAGCAACGGTTAATCCGGTGAAGAGTTTAAATAGTGAGTGACCCCCGTCTCTTGAAGGGGTGTGAAATGCATGCCCTGCTTTTGGAAGACTTATAGGACAATTAGAAAGTAAAAAACGACTTAAAGGCTTACCGGCAAAATAAAAAAGCGCTCAAGGGTCAACGTCATGATAAAAAATTATTTTAAAATCGCCTGGAGAAATCTTTGGAAAAATAAAGCCTATTCTTCCATTACCATTTCCGGTTTATCACTGGCCATGGCAGGGGCTATTTTGTTATTACTGTGGATTCAGAATGCATTGAGTGTTGATCAGTTTCATGCTAAAAAAGACTTGTTGTATAAAGTGTACACCAAACAAAAAATAAATGGATCTATTGAAACAACAGATGCAGGTTCCTTTGCTTTGGCTCCTGATTTACTAGGCAGTTATCCTGAAATAAAGCAAGTTGCAAGGGTTGTTTCAGCTAAGGGATTTTTTGTTTATGCGGATAAAAAATTGTCTGTCACCGGCAACAGGGTTGACCCTGCATTTTTGACTATGTTCAGTTTTCCACTAAAGAGCGGAAATCCGGCTGTAGTTTTAAAGGATGAACATTCAATTGTAATTACAGAAAAACTGGCGGGTAAAATTTTTGCAGATGCCGATCCTATTGGCCAGTCGGTTGTGGTAGATTCATTAAATTATACTGTTACCGGGGTATTAAAAAATTTGCCTAACAACACACAATTCAATTTCGAATTTTTAGTTCACTGGAAACCGACTGCTGCCAATGAAGCTGAATCATGGAGTACCGGTAGAGCGGTAACATTTGTGGAACTTGATCCGTTAGCTCAGGAAAAAGTTGTCAATAACAAGATTAAAGATATTGCCGGAAGGCATGCTAAGAATGAGGGACATGTTGAAACATTTTTATATCCCTTCGGGAAAACCTGGTTGTATGGAGACTTACAGGATGGCAAGCCTGCGGGTGGCGGAATAGCTATTGTGCAATTGCTTTCTGTAGTAGCTATTATTCTCCTCCTGATTGGGTCCATTAATTTTATGAACCTTAGTACTGCTAAGGGAGAACAAAGAGCAAAAGAAGTAGGCGTACGAAAAACAATCGGAGCCGGCAAAGGCTCACTTGTTAAACAATTTATCGGAGAATCCATATTGCTTGCTTTTGTAGCTGGTATTATTGCCTTGCTGCTGGCACAGCTAACATTGCCCTCGTTTAACCAGCTTACGGAAAAGCAATTAATTATTCCATATCACACTTTTTCTTTTTGGATGGCGGCCTTATTTTTTGTTTTATTCACGGGCTTGTTGGCAGGCAGTTACCCTGCTTTTTATCTTTCTTCTTTTAATTCCATAGATGGTTTAAAAAATACGGGTAGCAATAAATATTCTATGCGCTCACCAAGAAATATCCTGGTAGTTGTACAATTTTTGGTGGCGGTTGTATTGATCAACTATTCGTACATGATCATAAAGCAGACAGCATTTATGATGAACCGGGATACAGGCTTTTCCAAAAATGAACTGGCCTTTTTACCGATGACTGCTGAGTTGAAAAGAAATTTTGGGGTTGTTAAACAGGCGTTATTGAATTCGGGAAAAGTGGCGGCAGTTAATACAACCAATGTTCCCATTACAAGTGGTGGACCCCAAACAAATCTCCTTCAATGGAAGGGAACTAACTTAGGGGAATCCTTTGAATTAATAACTGCAAACGCAGACTTTGTTACTACGAACGGTCTGCAACTTATCAAAGGCAGAGATCTTGATTTAACTGTTTATCCAACAGATACAGCCTCCTGCCTGATCAATGAAACAGCCGCACAGCAACTGGGAGGAAAAAATATAATAGGCGGGGTGCTGCAGGAGAATGGAACAAACTTTATCATTGTTGGTGTGCTGAAAGACTATGTCAATAATTTCCCAGGTCATGATAATCAGCCGTTAATTGTAATAGCGGCTAATAGCGGCGCCTTTATAAATATCCGGTTAAACAAAGGAACATCAGCCAGCGACATAACTACTGTAAATGACATTGTAAAAAGGTACAACACTGGGAATGTTACGGAACTACGATTTGCCCGGGATGATTATGAACAGAAATTCAAAGGTGCCCGGGTAAGTATTAAACTTGCCGTTGTATTTTCTTTGGTAACCATATTTATTTCCTGCCTGGGTTTACTGGGCCTGGCAATATTTACTGTAACCCGGCGTACAAAAGAAATCGCTATCCGTAAAATAATGGGGGCAGGGATGGGAGAAGTAACTTATTTGCTAACCCATGATTTTATAAAACTGGTATTGATTGCGGTTATCGCAGGCTCTCCGGTTGGGTGGCAATTAATGAAAACTGTAACTGCAAATTTTTCTTACAGAACAACCATTGACTGGTGGATTTTTTTAGCGACCGGAGTAGTATTGGTACTGATAGCTTCTGTTACCGTAAGTTTTCAGGCGATAAAAGCAGCCTTGATGAACCCGGTAAAAAGTTTGAAGGTAGAATAAGCTTCATCTTCGCCGCGGCGGAGTGGAGATGCACACTCAAGTGATGGTAAGCAGATAAATAAACTGAAGTGAATAAAAATAATAGTGCAGTGAGATCTAAAAAACGGCTTAACGCCTTACCGGTAAAAAATAAAAATGTCTAAATGCCTAAGTGGCCAAACCATGATAAAAAATTATTTCAAAACAGCGTGGAGAAACATTGTTAAACACCGGTTCTATTCCATTGTAAATGTGGTGGGGCTATTTGCCGGTATAACTTTTACATTGTTAATAGGTGCGTATGTGTGGGGGGAGTTACAGGTAAATAAAAAATTGCTGCATGCAAACAATCAATACTTTTTAAAAAGTGAAGGTGGTTTGGATATTACAACACTTGGCCCTTTATCAAAGGCAATGAAAGAACATTACCCTAACCTTATAAAAAATTATTACCGGTGGGATGGCATTACTTCAATTGCATCAAAAGGGGATAAACATTTCAGGGAAAATATACAGTTGGGAGATAGTACACTACTTTTTATGTATGGTTTTGGTTTGCTCTATGGCGATGCAAGAACTGCATTAGTGAATCCTTATTCAGTAGTGATTACAAAAGAGATAGCCATTAAATATTTTGCAAAAAAAGATGCAGTGGGAGAAACAATTGGCATACAAAGTTTTTCAGGATCACAACATGATTTTATAGTTACAGGTGTTTTAAAGGATATACCAGAAAATTCCGTTACACATTTAAATGATGATAATAATAATACTTTTTTTATACCTACCAATACCTTTGCATATTTTGGACGAGCCGATTTTGAATCCTGGTCAAATGTTTATATCCCTTCCTATATTGAATTGCAAAATAATGTTTCTGTAAATACAGTGGATAGAGCTATCAACCAATTGATACAAGAAAATGCGGCGGATATTATTAAAAAAACACTAACGGTTCATCCCGTTTTATTGACAGATTATTACCTTACTAAAAACAATGGGCTTGTAAAACGAATGCTTTATACCTTGTCGTTTATTGGCTTATTTATTTTGCTGATGGCCATTGTAAATTTCATCAATATGGCCATCAGTAGTTCATCGGCAAGGGTTAGGGAGATTGGTGTACGTAAAGTGATGGGTGGAGTAAAAAAGCAGATCATCTTTCAGTTTCTGACAGAATCAACTCTATTGGTATTAATAGCTACCCTGCTGGCTTTGATGGCTTATCCATTATTAACGCCGGTGTTTGCAGATATGATTGGCAAGTCCATTCCGGCATTGTTTTCTTTTC
>JACMPR010000391.1 GCA_014377385.1 Ferruginibacter sp.
ATCGGGAATACGCTAAAAATTTCTGTCATAAATTCAGGCCATCCCATACTCTCTGAGACCAATACACCTATGGTAATTGTAATGAGTAATAAAATAAATAAAACGGTGTAGATTAACCCCTGTCGGAATTCCGACATTCGTCGCTGGTAGAAAATAAAGACAAAGATGTAAGTAATTGCATCAAAACCTGTTAAAACCGGCACCACAAAAAGATGCATAAGAGGGTATGCCAATAAAATGTATTTGATATAAAGCCGGTTTTTGTCATCTTTAGTAAACAACATGGTTATTAAAAAAATAACCACATTTAAATAAGCCAATATTTTTAAAAAACTCATTACTTATTCTTTTTCTTTAAAATGTTGGCTTATTAAACCATACTCCTGTCATCCTGCAAATATTTTCTGCAAAAGAAACATCTTCGAGCACATCGAAACGGGGTATTGTGTACAAATCAGTAAAATTATCTGGTGTAATATACCGAGGGTTGGTGGTAAAGGCGGTTTTATAGCCTGAATCCTTTAAAAAATTTATTTCGCGTGTGGTGAATTCCCCATTGGGATACGCAAAATGAACAACCTCTTTCTGCAACCATTCTTCCAGTATTTTCCTGGATTCCCTGATCTCAAAAAAAGATTGCTCATCTGAACAGTTAGTAAGAATAGGATGGGTGACCGTGTGGCTCCCTATGGAAACAAAAGCGGTGTTCGAGATCTCCTTCAGCTCCTCAATAGTGAGGGCTTCTCTATTTAAGGGTAATTGCGGCTTTACAGCGTTTACAATATTCATGCGCTCCTCGTTCGTAACTTTTTTAAGCGCGTGAACTGATTGTGATACGAGGCCTTTTTTATTTGCTTCCGCAATATAAGACCACCAAAACGCCTCGCCTGTAGCAATCGGCTGCGTGGATGCAAATATGGTTACCGGGATTTTGTAATGGTTTGCAACTGCTGCAATATTTTCCCTGTTGCCCCTCCATCCATCATCGACAGTCAATATTACGGATGCTAATGGGAAAGGCTTCTGGCCTTTCGCGACAGCTGCAAGTTCTTCCGTGGAAATAAATGAATAACCATTTTCAATGAACCATTTAACGCAGGACTCGAAGAGTTTTTTACTCGGATCATGAAAATAAACGGACAATATGAAACTTCCTTTAGAAGCTCTGCCGAATACTTTTTTCACTTTCCCTGAGAGAATAAAAAAGTTTGCTAACAAAAAAGCAGCAATGTTCCTTTTACTAAAAACCATCAATAACGTGTTAGTTAATTCTTTAAATAACCGAATAAATGAAGATTTAAATAACATCTGCCTCCATATACTGTCGCCAATATAACGGACCTGCTGCTTTAATTATTTCGCGTTGTCTGATCCTGCAGGAAGCTGCTCTAAGAAACCATATTCCTTAATTTATAGGAATAATCCAGCAGTTCGACATTCGATTTTTGAACGTCGGCTGTCATCATAAAACCTAAAGATGGAAGGGTAACCCTCACTTTATTGTTTTTGATAGCCATAACATTCCCTTCAAATTCCATCGAAGGTCCACTTACAATGCGAACCATGTCAGAAACATTTACAGGCGTTTTTTCAAGCATGATATCAGTGTGTTCATCCACGAAGTGATGAATACTATCAACCTCAACGTCTTTGATCACAGCCGGTCTGCCCAGCCAGTACACAAAATTAACGACGTCGGCTACCTGCCTTATAGCAGTCATTTCCATTTCCGTCGTGTATACAAAAACATAAGAAGAAAACAGCGGTTCAAGAACTGCCTTCTTTCTGTCCACCTGCCCGCCGATACGGTTTAAAGGGCAGTAATTTTCAATTTTTTTCTTCGTCAACGAAGCTGATACTTTTTTTTCGCACCGTGACTTAGTGTAAACTGCATACCAATTTTTTTTCATTTTGGTCATTTTAATGGTGAGTTATGCAGTTTCTCACTGGATTAGATCGATCTCAAATAGTCTTTAGTAAGGATATGATGGCGCCAGTTTCAATAACAGCTATCGCTGCAATGAATTGACCTTTCAGGAGATATTATGTTTTTAAAGCGGATTTCTGTTGTTAACTTAAATTCTTTGCCAATTGCTTTTTGACTTTCTTTTCCTTTTTTCTTTGCTTATCCCCGTAAACGTAATCATAGCCGTAACCATAATTGTTTTTGAAAAATCCCCTGGTTTTTACACCGTTAAAAATGATTCCGGGATTTATCAATGGATTTATTTTATTGTTCTCGTCGATCCTTTTGATGAGCATTTTTGGCGTGTATTTGTGTCGCACCACATATAAAGTTGCATCGCTGTAACTCGATAATATATACGCATCTGTAACCAAAACAACCGGCGCCGTATCAATGATGACCAGGTCGAATGTATCTTCCAGGTAAGTAATAAGCTCTTTCACTTTGCCATTCAATAAAAGTTCAGACGGGCTTTCGTGCAAGGTACCTGAAGAAACCAGAAACAGGTTATCGTAATTTGGAACCCTTTTAATGATGTCCTCCGGATCTTTGTCTCCAGTGAGGAAATCGCTAACACCTGCATCCGCAGTTGATTTGTCAAATATTCTGCTTAAACCGGGGTTGTGAAGATCAATATCAACCAGGGCCACTTTTTTCCCACTCAGTGAGTTGCTGATCGCCAGGTTAGCTGCAATGAAACTCTTTCCCTCGCCAGGTATACTGGAAGTAACCAGGATTTTCTTATGGGCTGCATCTATACCCAGGAAATGCAGTGACACTCTAATCTTCCGGAATTCTTCCGCTATGAAACTTCGTTTACCGGCTTGTATTACCAGTTCATCCTTCGAATTATTAAACGCTACCTCGCCAAGTATCGGAATGTTTGTCAACGTCTCCAGATCATGCCGGTATAATACTTTCCTGCTTAAGGCCTCTCTGGCACTAATGAAGATGATACAAACTCCAAAAGCCAGGGCAACTGCTGCAAGATAAATCAGCATTTTATTTGGGCTAACCGGGAACCGGGACGACTGCGCCTTGTTTACAACCCTGCTGTCTGATAAAGTCGAAGCATATGAAAGTTCACTTTCTTCTCTCTTTTGCAGAAGGAAAGAATAAATACTGTTTTTAATATTTTGATCCCTGTTCATCTCCAACAACTGCCTTTCTTTTTGCGGAATAGAACTCAGCATGTTATTATAGCTGCTGTTGGTGCGGGAAACATTGTCCCTGCTGGCTTCAAGTCCCTTTCGCTGATTTTGTACATTCTCAAGTATACTCGGCCTCAGTTTTTCAATCTGATCTCTTAAAGAAACCAACATTGGGTTGTTCTCTGCAACAGTCTTTTTAAGTTTTTCATATTCCAGTTCTGAGGTATTTAACTGGGTCATCAGTTGGGATAACGAAGGATCAGTAACTCCCAGGGCTGCCGGCATTAATCCACCTTTTGCAGTTCCTGTGCTAATTGCATTTTCTACCTGGCCCATCGCCGCAAGTTGTGCATTATATTCACCAATTTTCTGATCATTTGCGCCCACACTTTGCAGGTATATCTGGCCCTGTGAACTGATATCGGTAGAACCTGTTGCAGCCTTATAACGCTGAACATTTTTTTCAACAGAATCCAGGTCACGCTTAACAATGCCCAGCCTGTCTTCCACAAACTGGAGGGTATTTTTCGCGAGGCTGTTTTTCTCGTCTATTGCAGCCCGGTCATAGCTAATGATTAGCTGGTTTAAGATATCTTCAGCCCGTTGGGGAGATTCATCCCTGCAACTTATATTTATAACACTGCTTAGCTTACTGGCTGCTATAACTTTTAAACCGGTTAATATTCCTTTTGTGACCGTCTTTGTCTGAACCAGGGAAAAGTAATATTTCTTTCCCATGTCATGCCGTACATAACGCTTATTTGGGATAAATTTCAACCGCCCGTAGGGAGTGGCCAGCCATTCATTTATCAAACCTGTATACTTTCCATTTAATGAGACAGCTCCTTTTTTCTCATCATAAGTAAAGAAGACCTTAGGTTCTTCGCGTATTGAATCAGGATCAGGTACCACGATTGCCAATGGTGAAAGATTATAAGCAGAAACTGCCTTGACTTTACCTTCAATGGAAACAGGTGCATACAGGTGCAATGTTTTAACAACATTGTCCATCAATGTTCTAGACTGAAGTACTTCCACCTCATTTTCAATGATTTTTGTA
>JACMPR010000392.1 GCA_014377385.1 Ferruginibacter sp.
CTGGCTAATCTTGCCAGATGGCATGAAAAGGTAAGGCAGACTGGATTTAAGGCATTCAACACCACTTCGAGGTCAATCCAAAATCACTATGAAACTATACTGAACTACTTTGACAACAGATCTACAAATGCATCAGCGGAATCTTTTAACGCAAAAACAAAGGCTTTCCGAACTCTGTTTAGGGGCGTTAAAAACGTCGAATTTTTCCTTTACAGGTTGACTCAACTTTATGCCTAAAAACAACGAAAACCATCCCTGCTCCACAACATTTGGCATTGATCCAAAAAAACCTGAAAATTGGGGATCAATAAGTGCAATTATTGGTTCTTTTAATTTGATTAGTGCACTTTAGTAGCCGCATCATAGGTACAGCAGAAGTTTTTACCGCCTATCTTGAGTAGATCATAGCCATTGAAATCAACTTTTAACATGGCATTCACTAATGTATAATTAATTCAAATTGCTGTTTCTGCCAATTATTATTCTTGACTTCGCTAAACGAAACTGGTATCATTTACAATTGTATTTGCGTTAGCAAAGCCAAAAATTTGACATGCCACCTATGAGTGAGTGTCAACGAATGATGATTTGCAACTACTGTTTTAAGCCCTTTTATGCCAATATTTTACATGGACAACCAACAATAAAAGCCCGATTAAAAAATAAACAACTTAATAACTTTAGGGGGCTCCGTAAAATCCAAGTCCCGCCTTAAATATATTGAGGTTAAGCATACAGCTAACACAATGATGAAAATAATTTTATAAAGGATCTTTTCCATGCCGTAACATTTATAAAACATAAAAAAATAAACAGGTAAGATCAGGCCAAATAGCCAAATCTTATACAGAATGAAATATTCCAGGTAACTTACCAGATGTTGTAACTGCTATTGTCAATGGTGGGAAATGCAGAATAATATCAGCCAGATAACTATAGAGGCTTAAAAAGCTTGCTCCTATGTAAGCAGCAATCAGGTACTTGGCTACAATTTTCATTTCATAAGAATTAGTGCACCGTCAAGCTTTATGTTTAAATAGTTCCCTGCCGCGCACGACGACTTTCAAGCGTTGTCTTTTTAATGAAATGTGAGTATTTACCCTGTCATTCTCTTCGTGATAAAATTTGTATGCATTGATAATGTCTTTATAACTGATCACACCAGTTACCTTATTTTGTGCTACAACCGGCAATACTTCAACACTTTTCTCTGCCATTAACTTCACCGCCTTTCGTAAATTATCATTGCATTTTACTGACTGATTAGACGATTGCAGGATACTTTTCAAAGGGGCCGTACCATCCATGTCATGTTTATTAATATCTGCAGCACTTACGATCCCCGAATAATTTCCCTGATCATCAGCCACGATAAAATACTGCGTCTCGTTATTTTCAGATTTTATAATATCCCTTACCTCGCGGATCTCCAACCCGGGATTGAAAATAAGGCCGTTCGCATTACTGATTTCCGCTACTGTTAATTTACCCAGTACATCAGGTTCAAATGAATCGGGTGTCGAAACGCCACGACGAGCAATTTTCTCCGTCATTATCGTATTTTCCATTAAAAAGAAAGATACCAGGTAAGAAGCGGTACATGCGCCCAAAAGCGGCAGTAACGCATGGAATTGCCCGGTTGATTCCAAAGCGAAGGTTATACTGGTCAGATAGGCCCTGGACGCCCCTGCGAACATAGCCGACATACCGATCAGGGCTGCCATAGGTACACTGATATCGGCGTTGGGGAAAATATAAAGAATGATCGCCCCGGTCAGTGCCCCGCCTGCACCGCCAATTGTTAGTAGAGGCGCCAAGGTCCCACCTGAAGTACCGCTGCCTAAAGCAATAGCCCATGACAAAAATTTAAAAAAGAATAACCGCAGTAATAGAATGATGGCAACTGACCCGGATAAAACACTGATGATGTTGTCATATCCTACGCCCAGTGTATGCGGCGCAAAATAGCCAATAAGGCCCACTGCCAGCCCACCTAAAGCGGGCCACCACATCCAATGGACAGGAAGCTGTTCAAAAGCGTCCTCAATGAAATAAACTATCTTGGTGACGCCAATAGAAAGAAATCCTATAAACAGACCTATGCCGCTGTAAATGGCTAGCGCGCCATTAGTTGGTGTCTCTAAATTGGGCATCGGAAATACCGGCCCCGCTTCAAATAATAAATGATGCCCCGCGGCACCTGTGATGCAAGCCAGCGCAACCGGAAGTATTGATCTCGGGGAAAACTCGAAAAGCAATAGTTCTATCGCTAAGAAAACGGCGGCTATCGGTGTCCCAAAAATGGCTGACATACCCGCAGTTGCCCCGGCAGCCAAGATGATCTTCCGTTCATTGGATGTGATCTTAAATAATTGCCCGAGCGTTGACCCAAGTGCCCCGCCTGTAGCTATAATAGGGCCTTCAGCGCCAAAGGGCCCACCTGTGCCTATAGCGATTGCCGAAGATATGGGCTTTAATAAGGTGATGGAAGGTTTTATCCGGCTTTGATTGGTTAAAATCTGCTCCATGGCTTCTGGAATACCATGACCCCTTATCGCTTTTGAACCATAAAGCGCCATAAGCCCAACCAATACCCCGCCTATAGCGGGTACGATTATAACCCATAAACCCAAATGGTTGCCCGCCGGGCTATGGTAAGCTATAGCCAGGGTTCCAAAAAAGGAAAGATTGGTAACAATATTGATCAGCGTGATCAGAAATTTGGCGACTAAACTAATAGCCGCCGCTACTAGGATAGATAAGGCGGATATGCGCAATAACCTGCTTTTAGAAAAATTTGTGTTCGAACCCGGTGAATCTGTGTTTATGCCGGACAATAACAGAGAAATAGGAATACCACCTTGTTGGTGTTGATTTTTCATGATTTGTAATATCGGATGCAACGCGAAAATATTTCGGGGCAAAAGTAGGAATTATTTTAACCGATACAATTAAAATAGCTCAATTTATATTGCGTGTGCAATTTTAATTTAATAAATAAACATTATTATTGTACAATTAGCTTGCATGTGAAATTAACAGATATCAGATCTGCTCAACTAATAATTACTGGTAGGGAAAGGATTTATTATTATTTTAGCAATTAGTTATTAAGCCTCACAATGAATTGAATGGAAAAAACTAAATATAAATGTGACCTTGATACCTGTTTTTTGTGTACAAACTGTGTTAGTGACTGGAAGCCTGCTATCGAATCGAATAAGAAAAATTATAGGGTCAAAAAAGGCCAGAATATTTTTAAAGAAGGGGACCCGGTAACGGGAATATACTTTGTATATGAAGGGATTGTCAAGGTTCACAAAAAATGGGATAATGAAAAAGAGTTAATTATCAGGTTTGCAAAAAAGGGCGACATTTTAGGTCATCTTGGCTTAGAGGGTAATTTTATTTATCCTGTGTCGGCAACAGCCCTGGATAAAGTAACCGTATGCTTCCTGCCGATGGACTTCTTTCAATCCTCATTAAATATTAACAATGGGTTTGCCATCAAGCTAATGCGTTTTTTTGCAGGTGAACTTCAAAATTCAGAAAAACAGATGCGTAATCTGGCTCATATGCCGGTAAAAGGACGTGTTGCACAGGCTGTTATTACTTTAAAAACCCAATTTGGCATAAAAGGGGATGGGGTTATTAATATAGAAGTATCGAAGCAAGACCTTGCTTCTTTTTCAGGTGCTGCTTATGAATCTTTGTTTCGTACCATTAATGATCTGGTGGCAGATAACATCATATTAGTAGCAGGGAAAAGCATATCCATAAAAGATGAAGTTAAACTGCTGCAATTGATTCAAAAAAATGAATATTAACTACATCCCATGCCATTAGGGAAAGGTAATATTATAATAACGTTTATCTATAAAGGCGATAGTTACATCATCCATACTTATGCTAATGAATATTCTAATCTGATGACCCTGATTTCTGACCGTTTGGCCATTCCTGGTTTTGGTTTATGCTGCGGTATGGGAAGCTGTGGAACCTGTATAGTGGAGATAGGCAGCCAATACACTTCTATAACGAAACCTGTTTTATCGTGCGATATTCGAGTGAATAACGAGCTATCAAATAAGCATGTCACAATCGCCGATCAGCCTTATTAAAAACGTCCGGATATTCTTCCCGTTATGTATCTGATTTAAGTCGTTGAAAGCCCAAAAAGCCTGATATCATTCACAAAATGTTTGGATATTTGTGTCGTTAGGAGTACAACGACAACTAAATGAACTTGTAAATCAAATGTTTACAACTTTTTGTTTTCTACCTCATGGCTGTGCACATTCGCACGAAAGACGGAATTATATCCTCAATTACCAAATAAAATTGGAACGCAAGTTTAGCAAATCAATCTTATGTGATGGAACTTATTGTCGGAAACCAATCAGATTCGAAATTCGTTGGTGTTCTTCAAAGATCTAGAGTATTCAATTAGTAATGGATCGATGCCAAATGTTGTGGAGCAGGGATGTTTTTTGTTGTTTTTAGGCATAAAGTTGTGTTAACCTGTAAAGGAAGAATTCTACGTTTTTGACTACAATACTCCCGAATATTTGGTCGATAGTTTAAGGTTATAAAAAAGGCCGTAAATTTAAACAGGATGAAAAAAGTAAGCAGAAAGAAATTCAGCGCAGAATTCAAAGCGAAAGTATCCTTAGAAGCGTTAAAGGAGCAGAAGACACTTGCAGAACTCGCGGTTCAGTATGATCTTCATCCTACACAGA
>JACMPR010000393.1 GCA_014377385.1 Ferruginibacter sp.
AAAAATAAGAGTAGTGAATGTGGTGGACCTGATGAAATTACAATCCAGTTCAGAACATCCACACGGATTAACAGACAAGGATTATGACTCGATATTCACCAAAGACAAACATATCATCTTCAACTTCCACGGTTATCCATGGCTGATACACCGCCTTACCTACCGCCGTACAAACCGTAATCTTCATGTAAGAGGTTACAAAGAAGAAGGTACCATTACTACGCCCTTTGATTTAAGAGTGCAGAATGATATTGACCGTTTTCACCTGGTGATTGATGTGATAGATCGTTTGCCGGATTTGGGCAGCAAGGGTACTTACCTGAAACAACAATTGCAGGATAAATTGATTGAACATAAACATTATGTACACGAACACGGCAAAGACTTGCCTGAAATTCTTAACTGGAAATGGAACAACAAATGAATAAGCAATTATTAAAAGATACCATTGGGCAGCTCTTTGCCAATGGCAAAGGGTTGCTTGCAATGGACGAAAGCAACGCTACCTGCAATAAGCGTTTTGCGGCAGAAGGCATACCGCAAACCATAGAGATGCGGCGCAAGTATCGTGAATTAATTGTTACAACGACTGGATTAAATGAAAGTCTCGGAGGTGCCATTTTGTATGACGAAACAATTCGACAGCAGACTAACGATGGAATTCCGTTTACGGATGTTCTGATGAAAGCCGGAATCATCCCGGGAATAAAAGTTGACACGGGAGCTAAGCCAATGGCTGGTTTCCCCAACGAAAAAATAACGGAGGGGTTGGATGGCCTGCGGGAACGTTTAGCGGAATATAAACAAATGGGTGCCCGGTTTGCCAAATGGCGTGCAGTAATAACGATTGGCACTCACACACCAACCATAACGGCTATCAAAGCCAATGTTCATGCGCTTTCACGCTATGCAGCTTTATGCCAGGAAGCGGACATTGTACCTATTGTGGAGCCCGAAGTGTTGATGACCGGCAATCATACTATGCAGCAATGTTACGATGTAACAGAGCAGGTTTTGAAAACCCTTTTTTATCAACTGTACCAATTTAACATTGATATGGAAGAAATGATCTTAAAACCAAACATGGTAATCGTCGGAACAGAAAGTACCATTAAAAACAGCGTTGATGAAGTAGCCGAGGCTACCGTAAATTGTTTACTTGCTTCCGTTCCTGCATCTGTACCTGTTATCGCATTTTTATCCGGCGGCCAGGCACCTGAAGATGCAGCAGCACATTTGAATGCAATCAATAAAAATTTTAAAGATCGCCTGCCATGGATCGTCAGTTTTTCTTTTGCAAGGGCCATTCAGCAACCTGCATTAGATCTGTGGAAAGGTCAGCAAGCTAATGTGGAAGAAGCGCAAAAATTATTATGTAGCCGTGCTAAACTTGCTGCTGCTGCACGTACCGGAAATTATACCGTAGCAATGGAAAAGTAACTATCACTATCATGGAAAATAATCCTTTAGCCCGAAAGCCCGCAGCACAAAAACTTTTGACAGGGGTGCAAACGAAACACGTAAAAAAATTATTAATTTAAACATATAAAAAATGAAAAAGACTACCACCGACAATTCATCCGAAAATAGTGAGGTAATAAATAAAGGTCCTCAAACATCTGCAAAAAAACCTAATGAAGGAGGTCTAAATTCAAACTACCCTCAGGAATATGAAGAACAGGTAAGTCCGAACATTCGTATGAAGCCACAACCCTTCATTAAGCCAAAAAAATGAGGTTAAAAGATGGCAAAAATTAATCAGTAAATGTCAGCTGCGATTTTCCAGGCATCGGTTAATAAAATTTAGATTGAATAAATAATTAAATCATCTGTGAACGTGCCCAAACTTATTTAAAACGAAATAGCAATGATTAATGCTCAGAACAAATCAACCGCTAAATATATTAATATTGGTATTGCAGCCGACCATGGGTGATTTAAAATTAAAGAGTTTCTGGTAAAAATGCTGTCCCAGGCAAAATATGAAGTAATTGATTTTGGCGACAGCGAGTTAAAGAACGATGATGATTACCCGGATTTTGTAATTCCCCTGGCAGATACGATTGCAAATGGTACTCTAGAGCGTGGCATTGGGGTTTGTGGCAGCGGCGGGGGAGCCTGTATTGCGGTAAATAAAGTTGCAGGTGTAAGAGGCTGCCTTATAACAGAAAAATTTTCGTCAAAACAAGGTGTTGAAGATGATAATATGAATATCATTTGCCTTGGCGGCCGTGTAATTACACAGGCTTTGGCTTGGGAACTGGTAAATATTTTTTTGAATGCAACATTCAGCAATGCGGAAAGACACAATCGCAGACTGGCAAAAGTGGCAGCTATTGCAAACAGAAATAAATAAAAGAAAAGATGACAATAAATCCCCTTGCAGGAAAACCC
>JACMPR010000394.1 GCA_014377385.1 Ferruginibacter sp.
CAAATATCCATGATTGCAGTAATTATCTCTCCACAAAATATAAGGTACAACTCGTTATTACACCGAAGCAAAATTTAATGGTCGTTTATTTTAAATGTGTCATGCAAAACCCGATAACTTTCCAGAAAAGTCATTTATTTTGATCGTCTGTAAGTGGTGAACTTTCCAGCGCAATAAAAACTCTAAACCCATGCTGATTAACCCACAGCCAATTTAGGATTATTCCTTGCGAAAAATATCAGTTCGGCGGTGAACCCCGCAATGAGAAGATAAAAAGCGTGGTATTAAGAATTGGGCTGCTTAAAATATTATCCTCTTTCCTGAACCCGTAACCATCTTTCAGGAATTTCATTTTGACTGGCCGTTACATAATCATTGTAACTGCACGCAATAAATTTTTTGTCAGGCAATTGCATCCACCACCGGCTGGTTTTTTTGCTTTGGAGGAATACGGTATCTATTTCTGCAAAGGCGGTATGGAATTCATTAAAATTATTTTTCTCCTCAAACAACGCTTCCTGTTTGCTGCGGCTTTTACCATCAATAAAATACCAGATCATCTGGGCGATTTGTTTGGCAGTAAGATCATTGACATCAAAATCGGGATTGTATCCATAAATTCCGCAGGTACTTAAGTTACTGCTCATGCCTGCATACCGGGTAAGCATACATGCTTCTTCTCCATGAAATCCATTTGGGCTTAAATTATTGGCGGGCGCATCGCTGCTCTTAATGGCACTGATGTCAAAACTTAACAGGTGGGTATTGCGCATTACAGGTTCCATTTCTTCCATATGGTCTCTCACAACCCCAAGGCGGTAACAGTCAAATCGCAGCTTATCCATGGTTTCCAACATGCGGGGATGCACGAGGTAGCTTTGGAACCCAATATGGTTGTAATGTTTTATAACATTTGGCTCTGCAGTAAGCATATCCAGTAAAAAATTTTCACTCCTTATCGAACTTTCACCACGCAGGTTAATGAGTGCGTCTACACAGGTTGCTTCCACTACCTGTCCTACCTCTTTGTAGGCTTCATATTGTGCTAACGTAATATCATGCGAACCCCCCAAAATAATTACTGTTTTTCCCAATCGCAGCATTTCTGCCAATACGATTTTCAGTGCTGCGTAGCTATCTGCCAGGTCTGCCCCGGTTGTAATATTTCCGATATCCGCCAGAGTTACATCTGTATGCCAGTAGTGTAACTGATACAATTGTTTTCTTATAGCATCAGGGCCATAGCTTTCTCCCATAAAAAATCCACTGCCCCTCATTTCATTGATTCCAACTATTACAATGTCTATGCCTTCCAGGTCAGGAAATTCCGTTTCAAATATTGAAATATGCTTGGCGAACTGGCCGTCTGTGAAGCCGTTATCGTCATTTAATTCAGCTGCAGCGATTGGTGTAAGAAAGTCTAAAAGGTCTTGCATCAAAAAAGTTTGGGCAAACCTAATGGATTAATTGGAAAGCGGAATTTAGAAAGCCATTTTTTTTATCGGGATAAATTTATTTTCTATATGGGTAAATTCTTAACTTAGTAACTTCGGTGACAGTTGATTAAGGTTTGGTGTTGAAAGATTTAAGTTTACTCGACGCTATACCGCAACCGTTTTAAATTTAAACGTGTAAACGACATATTAACTTTATATTCTAATTCTCCACAATGATTGTTAAACAGGAAGTATTACAGGAAGTAGTGATCAAGTTTGCCGGCGATAGCGGCGATGGTATGCAACTTACAGGCAACCAGTTTACTAATAATACGGCTATGTTAGGAATTGACCTGGCGACTTTTCCGGATTTCCCAGCGGAGATTCGTGCTCCAATCGGTACCCTGCCCGGGGTGAGTGGTTACCAGCTGAGGTTTAGCAGCGATCGCATTTATACACCGGGTGATGAATGTGACGTATTGGTTGCTATGAATGCTGCAGCACTAAAGGTTAACCTAAGTGCATTAAAAAAGGGTGGAAAAATCATTGCCAATGTAGACGGATTCGATAGTAAAAACCTGCGACTTGCCAATTACCCTGATGGCGTTAATCCTTTGGAAGATCACAGTCTTGATAATTATGAAGTAATTCCGATGGATGTTACAAAGATGACCCGCGAGGCACTGAAAGATATTACCATGGGTACGAAGGAAAAAGACCGGGCGAAGAATATGTTTGTATTGGGTTTTTTATATTGGATGTACAACCGCGACATGGATAATACCCTCACATTCCTGAAAGAGAAATTTGGTAAAAAACCAGACATCCTGGAAAGCAATGTTCGGGTGTTGCAGGCCGGCTATAATTATGGTGATACTACTGAAACATTTGTTACCAGGTTCACCGTTGCAAAGGCAAAAATGGAACCGGGGAGTTATCGTTCCATTATGGGTAATCAGGCACTTGCTTATGGATTGATCGCAGCTTCCCAAAAAAGCAACCTACCCCTGTTCCTTGGCAGTTATCCAATAACGCCTGCTTCCGACATACTTCACGAGTTGAGTAAGTATAAATCTTTTGGAATAAAAACTTTCCAGGCAGAAGATGAGATCGCCGCCATTACTTCGGCTATTGGTGCCAGTTATGGAGGTTCCATTGGTCTTACCACAACCTCCGGTCCCGGTATGGCTTTAAAGGCAGAGGCAATGGGCCTGGCCGTTATGCTGGAAATACCGCTGGTGATTGTAAACATTCAACGCGGTGGGCCGAGTACCGGATTGCCAACTAAAACAGAGCAGAGCGACCTCTTACAGGCATATTACGGCCGCAATGGCGAATGCCCCATGCCAATCATTGCCTCTTCCACACCAACTGATTGTTTTGATGTTGCCTACGAAGCCGTGCGAATTGCTGTGCAGCATATGACACCCGTTATTTTATTAAGTGACGGCTATATTGCGAATGGTGCAGAACCATGGAAATTTCCACAGTCTGTTGATTTACCTGAAATAGTAACTTCCTTTAAAACCCAGCTCGGTCATGGCGAGGAAAAATTCCAACCTTACCTGCGGGACGAAAAATTGGTTAGGCCCTGGGTTATACCCGGAACCCCGGGGTTGGAGCACCGCATCGGCGGGCTGGAAAAACAGAATATTACCGGTAACATCAGTTACGACGCAGAAAATCACCAGCTGATGATAAAGATCAGGCAGGAAAAAATTGATAAGATCGCCTTTCATATCCCCAGACAAAAATTAGATAGTGGCCCGGACAAAGGTAAGATCCTGGTGCTGGGCTGGGGAAGTACTTACGGCGCCATCAAGAGTGCCTGCGCGGAATTACAGGCACAGGGCCTCGAAATTTCGCATGCACATTTACGTTACGTAAGGCCTTTTCCTGAAAACCTCGGAGATATTATTAAGAATTTTGAAAAGGTACTGATACCGGAAATCAATAATGGGCAGCTTATAAAAATCATTAGAGATATTTATCTTGTAGATGCAAAAGGCTACAATAAGATCATGGGCGTTCCCATTACAAAAGGAGAGTTGATAAAAACGTTAAAGGAGATGTTGTAGTGACTGACAATTTTTTTAGAGAGCTGATATCAGGTTAAATTTTTTCCGGATAAAATACTAAGCCAAAAATTAAATAATCCTGCAGCTTATTAAAAAAATCCCGGATAAAATATCCGGGATTTTTTTATTGGTTTTAAATATTTTACCTGATCCTCTCTCTTCCTATAGCTAACCCAAGCTTTACATTAAATGTAAAAAAAGCATCTTTCTGTGCAGGACTGCCACGCTTGCCACCCGGACCGGTCACTTTGTTAAGTTGCCTGTCGCTTAACTTAAAGGCGTCTGCCTGTTTCTGGAGGGAAAAACCATTTGCAGGGTTCGCATAAGCCACCGGATCAACATAAGTTGTACTTACATCATCCAGATAATCTGTACCTAACACGCGGTAAACAAATTCGCCACGCAAGTTCAAAACGTCGGACAATTCATATTTTATTCCTAATCCTAATGGAAAATTAATTTGCTTAAGTTTATAAACAGGCCTGTCTGGATATTCTACGAATCCCTGTCCTTCCGTGCTTAGTGGTTGCAGGTCTACCCAGCGGTTCCCTAATTTTGCCTGCGGATTAAATGAATAGTAGCCAACTCCGCCAAGCAAATAAGGAGAGTAGCGGGGAGGATCCTGGTCGCGTTCAGTGTAATCAATTAACAGGAACAACGGGTGCAACTCAGCAACCAGAGAAAATTCTGAAATGGTGCTTCTGAAACTCACATTACGATTGTACCTGGCACGTGCGATATCTTTTACATCCACATTTTTTAAAACAGCGTCATCAGCAGAAACTTTTCCAAAAGTTCCTTCCAGTCTCAAACCTACAGAATATTTATACATCGCCATAAAATACAATCCACCCTGAAATTCAGTCTTCCCCATGTTTAAATCCTTGATGAATTTTTTTCCAATACCTTTTTTACCTCCCAGGTCAGTCAGGCAATTCATGATCCCCGCAGATCCGCCTAATTCGAATAACAACGGGCTATCGTAATAGGTATCATTATAAAAATAATACTGCGCAGCTGCATTTTTTGAGAACCCGGTAAAGATGATTACGAGGCTTAGTACAAGAATTATTTTTTTCATTAAGAAAATCCGTTTAAAAATTATTGCAGGTGTTGAAAGGGAGCGATTCAGAATAATATACAAATAAAACGAATTTTCTTCAATTTTATTTATGAAGTCTTAATATTCTTGTAATATTTACAGGCAATTTTTAGTCCGCATATGCTGCATTTGGGTGTACGTGCTACACATACATACCGCCCATGGAGAATAAGCCAGTGATGAGCCCTGTGAACCAACACTTTTGGTATATGGCTAATGAGCTGTCTTTCAGCAGCGAGGGGGGTTTTGGCGGCCGTGGTTAAGCCTATTCGGGCACTCACTCTAAACACATGCGTGTCAACAGCCATATTAGGCTGCTCATCAATTACAGAGGTTATTACATTGGCCGTTTTTCTTCCCACACCGGGCAATTCCTCCAGTTCAGCTACGGACATAGGCACTTTGCCATTAAAACGCTCGACCAGCATTCGCGCCATTCCGATAAGATGTTTTGTTTTATTATTGGGATACGAAATGCTTTTTATAAGTGGAAATAGCTCCTCAAAACTGGTTTTACTCAGGGAAACGGCATCCGGAAATTTTTCAAAAATAGCAGGGGTGGTAAGGTTTACACGCTTGTCTGTGCATTGTGCCGATAAGATCACGGCCACCAGTAATTGAAAAGGATCATCGTACTGTAACTCTGTTTCGGCATCTGCTACATGTTCCAGGAAATAAGCTGTAACAAACTGGTATCTTTCCTTTTTGGTCATAAAAAAACCCCGTACTTTTTTGAACGGGGAAATTACATTAAAAGAAGTTATTATCAGGCATGTGAATGGAGTTCTTCCAGGCCTTTTTCAGCGTAATCTAAAATATGATCGATTGTTTGCTTGCGGGGTGAAAGCTTAATTAATTCTAACTTTTCCGTAGCAGCTGACAAAAAATTAAATTTTTCACGCAGATCCCACTGATTGACTAACGCTTCTTTTATAGCGGCTGTCTTTTCTACGGAAGTTTCATTATACAAATATTGCAGCAGATCTTCCTGTGTAAAACTATGCATAGGCCAGTTTTGTTTTTTAAATTAAATAAAATATCATTATCCGGTTATTAAACGGTGGCTTTACCGGATTATTGTATCACCCGGTATTTTAAACGTTCTTACGGCGCATTCACAATAAACAGGTCTTCATTGTCCTTTTTCATCAGGTATTTTTCGCGGGCATACTTCTCAATGGTCAATGCACTTGTCCTTAGCAAATTCAGCTCTGTACGGGTTTCTGTTATTTTTTTGGCAAGAACCTGTTCACTTTTTTGAAGTTCTTTAAGCTTGTCTCTCCTGGAAAAAATCAGCGATAAATCCTTTGGATCAAAAAACAGCATCCAGATCGTAAAACAGGCGACAGCAATGAAATATTTGTTTTTTGCTACAAAAAA
>JACMPR010000034.1 GCA_014377385.1 Ferruginibacter sp.
GCGGATTGCGTGGTTCGTATGGCATGATGCGCACATGTTTCCCCCCGATGCAATAGCAACGATAATATTCATCAAATTTTATCTCCTCCTGGAGCATCATTACCAATTGTTCTGTTTCCGCATGTTTTTCAAAAAACTCGTCCATGCTGTTTAACTGGTAAACGCTTTTCCATCCGCCGCCGGCGAAAGGTTTCATGTATGCAGGAAAACCTATGTATTTAAAAATGCCTTCCCAGTCCAGCGGATATGTAAGATTGGAAAAAGAGTCTGCGGTAGTATCCGGCGGTAAATCGCGGGACGGAAGAATCACCGTTTTAGGAACCGGCACATCAATTTTTGTTGCCAGGCAGTTGTTGAAAAACTTTTCATCCGCACTCCACCAGAATGGATTGTTGATCACGGTAGTTCCACACAAAGCAGCATTTTTCAAATAAGCCCTGTAAAAAGGAACGTCCTGAGAAATACGGTCAAATATTACCGTGTAACCACTCGGCTCGCCTTGCATTACTTTATCAATGCGAACAGACTCCGCCATGATGCCGTCAATTTTCTTGCTGTTTATTCTTTCAACAAAGGCTTCAGGGAAACTTCTTTCTTTCCCGTGCAATACGCCGATCTTTTTCATGCTGCTGATTTTAGTAGATGGTTATATTAAATGTTACCAAATATATTTTGTACAGGTCAATAAAAAAAATTATGTTTCAGGGTAAAACTATCATGGCCTGATGATTTAAAAGTTTAAGCGTTTAAATTGGTTTATATCAGTGTTATTAATTAAACGGGGCTTGCAATATTTACAAGTTTGCATTAAATAAAAAGCTTTTCTTTATTTTTGTCTCACATGTCAGGAAATAAAACAAATTGTATCACGATTCATGCGCATATACTTAACTCGGTACATTTAAAGCGGGATGTAAAAGTTGATTGTTACCTGCCTGTTGATACTTCAAACTTCTCCAACGTTCACTTATTGCTGATCAATGATGGCCAGGACCTGCGTACCATGCAGTTTGAAGAGATACTGGATGACCTAATAAGTGAGAACCTTATTGCGCCAATTTTTTGTGTGGGCATTCATTGTTCTGCCGACCGGAAGAATGAGTACGGAACTGCGAAGATCCTGGATTACAAAGGCCGCGGTGCAAAATCCGCCGCGTATAGCCGCTTCGTGATGGAAGAACTGCTCCCTTTTATCCGAAAAACATACCATATACTTTCCTTCAGGGAAAAATCATTTGCCGGATTTTCGCTTGGCGGCCTCAGTGCACTGGATATTGTGTGGAACAACCCCGGAGAGTTTCATGTTGCTGCAGTGTTCAGTGGTTCACTTTGGTGGAGAGACAAGGACCAGCAGGATGCAGATTTTGACGAAACAAAGAACCGGATCATGCACCGGCAAATTCGGGAAGGACAATACCATCCATGGCTTAAATTTTTTTTCGAAGTAGGCACTATGGATGAAGTGGCGGACAGGAACAATAACGGCGTAATCGATTCTATCGACGACACACGAAGTCTCATTGAGGAACTAAAAATTAAAGGTTATAAGGAACCGCAGAATATAAGTTACCTCGAACTGCAGGACGGGAAACACGATGTACCTACCTGGGCCAAGGCGTTTCCGAATTTTTTAATTTGGGGATGGGGCAAGGCGCTTTAAGTAAGAAAGCAAGAGAAAGAGTAAAATCCTGTTTCCTGATTTCAAATAAATATATCCTGGCACTCATGCTGGATCTTACTGAGTCCGCGAGGCAACCCGGAGCTAATAGCTCGTTACAATGCATGAATACATTAACCCGACTAACTGGCTCACATCTCACAACAACTATAAAGTGCCACAGCTTTCACCATGACACTTTATAACTTATAAGCCAAATCATTTAATCAAAAGTGTACCGGAACCCAAGCTGGCCCTGCCATCTGGAAGCAAAGGTCAGTCCCCACGGTTGAGCATTGCTGTTGAAATTATATCCCTTGCCGGCATAAGGCCCGGAAGCTCTGTTGATTGTAGTAAGCAGATTGTAAGCCTGGTTAGTAACTGTGTACCTGCGGCCCCAGTCCTTGTTTATAAGATTTGTAAGGTTAAACACATCAAAGCTGATTTGAATAGCGTGTTTCTTTCCACCAGCTTTGAGGAACAGGTCCTGAGCCAGGCGTGCATCCACCACATGTTCCCACGGCGTGCTGCTACCATTTCTTTGTGAATAGTCACCTCTTCTCCTGTTGAGGTATTTGTCATTTTGAATGAAAGTTTCAAAAGCTGCTGATTGCTGTGCAGCAGTTGTAACCACTGCATTACCTGCGCTGTTAAGCTGGTCCACAAATTTAATTTCCGTGGCATCTCTCGGAACATACACCAAATCGTTACCAAACTGGTTATCACTATTTAGATCTCCATTAACTACATAAGTGAATACCTGGCCCGAATTTCCTTCGTAGTAGAAAGACAGGGATGTTTTAAAATTTTTGGCAAATTCTGTATTCATACTAACGATACCGGTAAAACGATGGTTTAACTGGTAGTTGGAAGTTGACAACTGCTGATCGTTTGAATTGCCCACCACCTGCACGAATTCCCAGTTTGACAAAGCGGTTGAATTTGCACCGCTGTTAACATCTGAAGACGAGTTGTAATTGTAGGATGCCTGAGCAAATACATGTTTCCATGTTTTGTTAATGGTAGCACCTACGTTGAATGAGTATCCTTTGTTGGTGTTGCTGATGAGTATCGCACGGGTAATATTCGGGTTTATATTCCTGGTTGCGCTGGTGGTGCCAAAAGCCTCTCTTATATCAAAACCGTTGTTATAAGCAGGATCAACTTTCCCCACAGGATCTTTTAAGTTCACGTTCCTGTAGTATACGTTGTTGACGGTTTTAGAGAAAATGGTTTCTACGGTAAGATTAACTGCACCGGGTAGTTTCCGGTCAACAGCAAGGTTTAACCGGGCAACCTGCGGGATTTTGAATTTTTTATCTATCAGGTTTACTTCAAAACTGGAAGCACCTGTACCAATGGTACTTTGATCTACGGAAGGATTGAATCCATTACCACCATTGATATTGGCTGCACCACTCTGGCTGGTTGTTTTTAATAATAAACCGGTATTAGAAAATTGGTTGGATATCCAAACGAAAGGAACCCTCCCGGTAAAGATGCCAAGGCCACCACGCAAGATGATGCTCCTGTCGCCTTCTGCATCATAGTTAAATCCAAACCGGGGCGCCCAAAGCAATTGTTTATTTGGAATATTGCTGGTGTTGTATTTTCCGCCGTAAGTTGAGTCAACAATTGGGTTGTAGGCCGGTTTTGTATCAAGCACCGGAAGATCCGCTCTTAAACCAATCGTAATTTTAAATTTGGGACTAACCTGGATTTCATCCTGGACATAAAAACCTAGCTGTGCGGCCTTAAATGTTGCACCAGGGCGGGTGTTGGCAGCTTTATCAGCAGAATAAGTCACATCAAAATTCCTTGGTACATTGTTGTAAAAATCAGTAAGGCTATTAAATCTCCACCTGCCAGGAGCATTATTGATAAACAGGTTCCGGAATTTAAAAAATTCATTGTGCGTACCGATGGTGAAGGTACTTTTGCCTTTGAAGATTTTTACGTTATCCGTTATTTCGAAAATGTCCTGGTCAAGTTCATTGGCAACAGAACTTCTCTCTGATCCAAGCTGTATTGTACCCGAACTTTTACTGATCTCCACCTGCGGGAATAAGGAGCCATTAGTGGTACGAAAATCCTTTATCTCGTGCCGGCCAACGATGAGATTATTGGAAACGGATTTGCTAAATGTGCTGCGTATCTCCGCAACCGTAATGTTTTGTTTGTTATTGAAGCGGTAGTTATTATTGCCAAAACGAAATAAGGTACTTGACCTGGTGATATTGTCATCAAATGCCTTGATGTAGTTGTGCCGCAAAGTGAGGTGGTGCCGGGAACTGATGTTCCAGTCTATGCGCCCAAATAATTTATCACTTTGTGTTTCTGCTGCAAACGCATCCGCCGTACCTACATCGTAACCATACTTTATCCTCATGGTATCTGCGAGCTGCTGTGCATCTGCTTTTGACAGCAGGGCATTGCTGTCGCCCTGGTTAAAAATCGTCGGGGCATCTCTCCGGGCAAGTTCACCGCTTTCAAAAAAGAATAATTTATTTTTGATAATCGGACCGCCGAAACGAATACCATATTGTTTGTCATTAAAGGCGTTTGATTTATTTCTGGAGATGGGGTCTTTACCAATCGTATTTTCATTTCGTAAAAAGTAATACACAGAGCCTTCAAGGTTATTGGTGCCCGAGCGTGTAATCGCATTTACGCCGGCACCTGTAAAATTACCATAAGACACGTCGTACGGGGCAAGCACCACCTGTATTTCCTGGATCGCATCAAGTGAGATGGGCGTGGTACTTGCCTGGCCACCGGGTGTACCTGAGCCTGATAATCCGAATACATCATTGTTTACAGCCCCGTCGATGGTAATGTTATTAAAGCGGTTGCTCATGCCGCCGAAAGAATTACCATTAGCCTGTGGCGTTAGCCTCGTATAATCCTGCAAACTCCTGGTTAGGGTAGGGAGGGCGTTGATCTGCGCCCGGCTGATGCTGGTAGAAGCACCCGTTTTTCTCCTGGAACCCTGTCCCCCCGTTGCAGAAATGACAACCGTACTTAATACCGTAGAATTGCTTTCCAGTTCCGCATCATAACGGGAGTTTTCGCCCAGGGATAAAATGATGCCGTTGTCTGAAAGAGGGGTATAACCGACAAACGAAATATTAATAGAATAGGGTCCGCCAGGTATAAGATTTACGAGATTAAAGCTGCCATCTTTACGACTTACCGTCCTGTACGCAGTTCCGGTCGGTGTATGGGTAATTTCGATGGAACTACCTTGGAGCATTTCCCCGGATTTGTTTTTTACAAACCCCGAAATGCTACTCGTTGTTACCTGTGCCCCCATAAAAAAAGGAAGAGCAAGCATTGCTAAGACGAATGGAAGGATTTTTCTCATTTGCATAATGGCTCAATTTAGTAACTCAAAGGAAGTCAATAATAAGTAAAACGCGATCAACTTTTATTAACAAAGCCCGGGGCAATGTGCAAACATGATTAGCTGCTCAATTGAATCAAATGGAATATTATAAAATTGTGAAAATCCACTACTTTTTTAACCTGGGGTATTACCACGAGAAATTAATCAGGGCTGCGGCCTAAATAAAATGTTTTTTTCAGGCTTGTGAATCCAAATTTCACTTTGTGTGATTGAATGGCATAAAATTCCTTTTGTCGAAACAAAAGTGCTTATAAAAATCCCCTTCAGGCCTCCCATCCTGAAAATCCTGGTTAACTTTGCAACTTAAATTTTAGATATGCTGGATCGGGTAGAAGATGCTATCGAAGACATAAAAAAGGGAAAGCTTATTATAGTGGTTGATGATGAAGACCGGGAAAATGAAGGTGATTTTGTTACAGCTGCGCAGAATGTTACGCCTGAAATAATAAACTTCATGAGTACACATGGCAGAGGTTTGATCTGTGCGCCAATTTTGGAGGATCGCTGCGTAGAGTTGAACCTGCAGCCGATGGTAGTGGATAATACGGCTTTGCATGAAACGGCTTTTACCGTTAGCATTGATTTGTTAGGGCATGGCTGCACTACGGGTATTTCGGCGCATGACCGGTCTAAAACAATACAGGCATTGATAGATCCTGCTACAAAAGGTACGGATCTTGGGCGGCCAGGGCATATCTTTCCACTGCGTGCAAAAAACGGGGGAGTATTGAGAAGGTCCGGGCACACCGAAGCCACCACCGATCTTGCCCGCCTCGCCGGGTTTGCCCCTGCCGGAGTACTTGTTGAGATAATGAATGAAGACGGCAGCATGGCCAGGCTTCCCGAACTGCTTGAAATTGCGAAAAAATTTGATCTTAAGATCATTTCTATTATAGATCTTATTGAGTACCGGCTTCAAAAGGAAACATTGATAACCGAAGAGGTGAGGGTTGCGATGCCCACCAAATATGGCATTTTTGAATTGATCGCTTTTAAGCAAATGAATTCCGGCGAAATTCACCTTGCTCTTAAAAAAGGTGACTGGCATAAGGATGAACCGGTTTTGGTCAGGGTACATAGCAGCTGCATGACCGGTGATATTTTAGGTTCCCTGCGGTGTGATTGTGGTGAACAATTACATCACTCGCTCCAACATATCGAGGCTGCCGGAAAAGGGGTAGTACTTTATATGAACCAGGAAGGAAGGGGAATCGGACTTATTAACAAATTAAAAGCTTACAAACTGCAGGAGCAGGGAATGGATACGGTAGAAGCAAACCTTCACCTTGGCTTTGGAATGGATGAGCGGGATTATGGCGTAGGCGCGCAAATACTCCGCGAACTGGGCATTACCAAAATGAAGCTGATGACCAATAACCCTAAGAAAAGAGCTGGAATGCTGGGATATGGACTTGAAGTTACTGAAACAGTTCAAATAGAAATAAAGCCAAATCCACATAACGAGAAATATCTATTTACAAAGCGGGATAAAATGGGGCATGAAATTTTAAATGGACTCTAAGTATCATGAGTAAAGGGTTTCGATTTTAGGTGAAGTCTACCTTAGCGATAAGGGTATGTGTCACCGAGTAAAGGGGAAGTTTGCCCGGGAATCTTTGACGTAAAGGGTGTGAAGTTTCTGCGTACATGATTATTGCGGTGTCATTTTTTCATGAAAATGCTGCCTTTGATAAGGGAAAAAGTCATCACGCTACACGCTCAACTCGCTTTCTTTACCGGTGGCCTTCGCCGTTTTTCTTCTTCCGCTTCAATTCTCTTTTTGCTTTTAAAAATGTCTGACAGTTTATTAAGATCCTTTCGGTAGCTGAGCTGCACACCTGACCTGTTGCGCTGGTTCAAGGTAAAATCCACGCTGCTGCGGTTAAAACCTACGACCCTTACAGAACCTTCTTTGTTTAACAGCCACTCAATGCTGATATCTGGCGTTACCAGGCCTTTTTTCTCTAACTGTTGGGTATAGGTGGAGTTTTTATAATCCAGGTTGCCACCAATGAGCAACACAAGGCGACTGCTCAGTAATAGCCGTAAACCTGCTTTTACACTAGCTTGTAGCTGACTGGCACTTTTTTGAAGGTCAAAAGTCGGGTTGATGTCGATATAAGTTGACAATACTCCCTTGGTTGCTTTTTCCAGCTGGCGGTTAAAGACGGTAGTGAGCCAGCTACTGATAACTCCTCCGATTGTATTGGTTGCCAGCGCAAGCGTATTGCCGCCGGATAAAAAGTTTTGTTCACCAATAATGAAAGAATTAAAAAGCAGCAAACTGGCCACTTGCTTGTACATTTCATTTTCGTCATTCTGGAAATCAGCCAGCCGCTTAACTATAATGTAATCTCTGCCGGCTTCACTTTTTTCCGGTAGTTTGAATTCGAATTTAATTTCTGGTTTTTGAAGGATTCCGGTAAGGTGAGATACAATTGTAACATCTTCTTTTTGAACCAGCTTACCCGTAGTCGTTAGGAGGCTTATATCAACATTTTTTGCAAGGTACTCGGCTTCAATATCAATATTGGCCAGCAGCGGATCTCCATTCCAGGTGATGCTGCCGGTATTCAGAGTAAATGGTTTTTGTAAGAAGGTCTGAAAATTGAAAGTGTATTCTCCTTTTGTTAATTCGTATCGGCCCCTGATGCTAATGGGTTCCTTTGTACCCACCCGTATGCTGATGCGTCCATTGCCCTGCCCTTTTATAACATCGCCCGTTTCTTCATCCAGGATCACATCTACCTTGCAGGATGGGTTAGCCTTTATATTCAGATTCACGATGATATTGGTGGAGAGTGAACTTTTTACTTCTGCTTCCATCTCAGATCCAAACTGTATAAATTCAATATAGTCTACGGCATTGCCTTCTTTGCCCGCACTGGTGTTTAGATAGATATGGCTGCTGTCCAGGTAACTCGGCTCGCCATCAATATCCATGACCAGGTTGGTAGTAGGGCCGTTGATATTCAAAAATGCCCTACCCGTTACCGTACCATAGAATTGTGCATTGTCTTTTTTGGTGGTATTTAATACGAGTAATTTGCCGGTTTCCAATCGCAAATTTGCGAAGGAAAGGCTGCCGAAAAAATTATGGAATATTTTGCCCGTAAGCGAACCTTCATTACCCAGCGTATCTTTTAACTGTATGCGACCAAGATCAATCTCATCTTCATTGAAAATGATCACCTGGTCGGTAAGGACATATTTACATTGTGTATAAGCGATCTGGATAGTATCGTTTAAGAGATTTGCTTTCCCGGTAATGTACCGGTGTCCGTTGGTGCTGTAGATTTTGAGATCAGTTCGGGCAAAACCATTCATCTTACTAAAAATAGAACCCAGGTAGGGTTCCAGGATATTAAGGTTTACCCGCTTTCCCATAAAGTCGAGGTTTAAAGAATTTCCGGTAGAATCTTTGTAGTCGTAGCTTCCTCCAATTTCGAAAGTATTATCAGCTTCATCTGAAGCTGCTTTAAATTTCACCAGGCCGGTGATGGTGTTAGCGGCAGCGTCCAGGGTTACTTTGCCGATATATTTACTGTTGAGGCTAAAACTGTCTGCCTGGCCCTTGAATTCAATTCCCACTTTACCAAACGGATCGCGAACTATAGCCGTACCCGTTAGTATTCCTTTCAATGAAGGATCCTTAAAAGCAAAAGCTGCAAAATCACCGATATCAACTTTTTCGAGTTTGGCAACGATATGCGTTTTATCTGTTTCATCATCCGGTTCCGAAGAGATAGTGATCTGTTGCTTTTCATGTACGAATTTTATTTCGCTGGCATCAAGGAGATTTTTTCTTAGGGTAAGTTCACCATCTTTTTCCAGCAGCCACTTTTTGTCGTTGATGATGAACGAGGACGGAAAGAAATGGATCTTTACGCCGTCGGCAAATGTCTGAACACTGGCATTCAGCTCAGCATCGTTCAGGGTTTTGCCGGCACTTGTTTTCAAATGAATCTCCGATACATCATTGTTGGCAATAAGCTGCAGTTTAGTGGAGGGAAAATGCATGCTGTCTGACAGGCCAATATCATCTATTGAGATATCTGCTCTAAGCGTATCACGGTTACCGTTACCGGTGAGTTTAACATTGTTGAATGTTTTTCCATCATAGGCGAAGTCGGGAACGTTAGCATTCACAATTAATTCTGAATTGGCAAGGTTAAGCCGGCCGCTGATGGTAGCATAATTAAAACCACTAAGTCTTTTATCAAGCAGTTTAATGTATTCATCTACTTCCTTGGTTTTAATATCAAAGCTGAAATCCTGGTCACTTACCTGGTTGTTTGGTTTCTTTATGTAAGCAGGATAATACCTGTTTAAAAAGAATTTGAAAGCATCCGGCAGTTCAAGCACCTTAAACTTTCCATATAATGCCGCATCAATCTGGTTTGATTCAAGTGATAGGTATTTCTTGTCGTCTTTTAAAAAAGAATTGAGCGTGAGCGAATCAAAGGAGAGCAGGGTAGTGTCGTGTTTTAGTTCTGCGTTGTAAACCCTGGCAGTTCCAAGAAAATTATCGATATTATTTCCTGTAAAATTTAAACTGAACACTCCTTTAAGCGAAAAATCATCTTTTGTGAAACGAATATTTTTAAGGTGAGCGTATTCAAGATCCGCAGAGAGGTCAAAAGCAAACTCTTTCTTGCCTGCCAGGCTGAGACTGCCATCCAGGCGTTTTATTTTTAGGTTAGGATCATCAATCGTTAAGTGTCCTTTGAAAAGGCTTTTTTCGAAATCACCGTTCAAAGCAATGTTTTTAAAATCGTACCCGTTAAATTCAAGCTGTTTTATTTGCCCGTCGAAATTTGCCCTCAATTCCCTCAATGTGAACCCGCTGCCCTTAACTTTACCATTCAATGAAATATCACCGACATCACTGCTGTTGATAAACTGTCCTAATTTGAAATGCTGTGTATTTATTTTCCCTGAATAAAGCGGCGGCCTGTTCTCCGGAAGCTTCATATTGATATCCGCTGTTACCGTTCCCAGGTTAGAAACGATGCTTCCATAGGTTACAAAGTCATTAATGAACCCTGTAAAATTTCCTTTAAAAAATATATTTCCCAGTTTGTTTAATTGGGGCTGGGTTACATTTTTCAGCGAAGGTATAATGCCAACTAGATCTGTATAGTTTGTTTGTAAAAGATTGCTCTTAAAATCAATAAAAGTGGTGTTGATATCAGGCAAGCCTCTGAGGGAAATGTTACCATCAATCATCGTGTTGCCTGCCTTTATTTTCATATTCCTGGCCGATAAATTATCGATGGTACCTTTTGCATTTCCTTCAAAATAAAAGATTCTTTTCCAGGAAGACAAAGCAGGCGCAAAAAACGCAAGGTCGTCGCTGTTCAGTTCACTCTTCACAAACTTTCCTTCCAGCGTTACATTATGCAGAAAGCCCTGCATGTCCTTATTGAAATCTTCAAAACGCATGGCGTAGTAATTTCTCAAGCGACTTTTATTCGTCAGCAGGTCCAGGTTGGAAAACTCCATCAAATCAGGAGTGAATTTCATGTCAGCCTCCAGCTTTTTTATTATGAAGCCGCTGCGTTCCCCTGCGCTCAATAATATTGCAGCGGTAAGGGTATCCTTGTTGAACAGCATATTACTAATACTCCCGTTGATGGAACTGAGGAAGATGTGCTGGCCATCGAAACGGTCATTGTATCGTTCACGGCTCGTTTCCTGGTCACTTCTAAAGCTTCCGTCGGTAAGCGATAATTTTTTCACCTGCAATGCTAAACCATCCTGGTTCCACTTGTAAGCGGATATGATGGGAATTTTTTGAATGATGTTGGTAAGATTGTTTTGCTCAGGCCTTTTGCCGTTGTAATCAGTAATAGCAAAATGGGGTTGATTCAATTTTATTTCGTTGATGACAATGCTTTTTTTGGAAAGATTTACTGCCTCAACCGTTACATCCATCTGTTTCATGGAGGCAGTCATATTCTGTCCGATCCAGCCATCTATTTTATTAAACCGGATGTTATTAAAGTGGGCTTCTTTGAAATCAAATTCAATACCGGCAGTTGTATCCTTTTTGCCGGAAGGGCTGCTAAAATAATCTATAATAAACTGGTAATTCCAGATAGAATCTGAACGTTTCATATTAACGATGGCATCATCCAATCCCAGGTAGCTGAGGGTGATGCGGTCTTTTAGAAAAAACCAATCAGTGAGTTTCACATTGGCTGCACCAGCATAAAGCAAAGTGTCCTTTGACCGGTCTGCGATCATAAGTCCCTTTACATTAAACTTGTTGAAAAAAGAGAAATCTACCTCTTTAACGCTAACCTTTGTTTTGAGTTTGGCAGATAAACTACCGGCGACTTTTTTTACCACCCAGGTTTGTACGGGCGAAAAGTGCAACAGTCCATAAAGAACTGCTACCAGCAGTATTAGTACCAGTAGGATTCTTCCCGATATTTTAAGAAATCTCCGCAGAATAAATAATTAATCGCAAAAGTAGCCATTCGCAGGCGACAGGCAAAGACATAGATGCGATTTATGAAATATTTGTAAAGAAGTTATTCTGTATTAAGATACGCACAAGAAGTTTTTTCCCGCAGATGTGAGGAGTTTGAATACCCACAGATTTACGCAAACCTGCGGGAAACCTTGCAACAAGTTTTTTCCGTCAGATGTAACGAGATTGAGGACACGCAGATTGGGTTCTCTTATCCGATGTTCAGCTGTATTCAATCAGCGGAAATCCGGGGGAACCTTCGGGGTTTTTCCAACTATTCAAATCCCTTTGGCTCAAATCATTTTCCTGTAATTTAGCAGCTACAAACTGACTATATGCGCAAATTGGTACTTCTTATTTTTAATATCTGTTTTGGAATTTCCGTTTTTCCTCAAACGCCAAAAGTTTATACTTCTGCCGACATATTGTTACAGTTAAAAAAACTGCAGGTACTCGGTTCCGTATTGTACATCGCGGCGCATCCGGATGACGAGAACAACACCCTGTTGCCTTACCTGGCCAAGGAAAAATTCTATCGCACCGCCTACTTGAGCCTTACAAGAGGTGATGGCGGACAGAATTTGATTGGGGACGAGCAGGGGACTGACCTCGGGTTGATTCGTACCCAGGAACTTATTGCAGCCAGGAAAGTTGATGGCGGCGAGCAATACTTCAGCAGGGCCTATGAATTTGGTTATAGCAAAAGTGCTGAAGAAGCCCTTCGTATCTGGGACAAAGAGAAAATATTAAGTGATATGGTTTGGGTGATACGTCAATACCAACCGGATATCATCATCAAACGTTTTCCCGGAGATACAAGAGCAGGTCATGGCCACCATGCCGCTTCTGCATTACTGGCTGATGAGGCTTTTGTGGCCGCTGCCGATCCTGCACGTTTTCCCGAACAACTGCGAAATGGAGTTCAGCCCTGGCAGGCCAAAAGAATATTGTGGAACACGTATAATTTCGGCTCAAACAATACTACCAGCGACGACCAGTTGAAGATTGATATCGGGGGATACAATCCATTGACGGGCAAAAGTTATGGTGAAATAGGCGCTGAAGCCAGAACCATGCATAAAAGCCAGGGGGAAGGACGACCCAGGAGACGCGGGCAGATCACTGAATTTTTTGCGACTACCGGTGGCGAACCAGCGAAAAATACGTTGATGGATGGAATTGATATCGGATGGTCAAGAATAAAAGGAGGTACCGGTCTTACGGCAATGGTCAGCAATATAGTTTCAGATTTTAAAATGGATCAACCGGTAGCGTCGCTTCCTGCATTATCAAAATTATATGAAGCCGTAAAGAAACTTCCTGAAGAAAACTGGAGGAATAAAAAGCTGGCGGATATCCTGGACCTTATAGAATCATGTAGCGGTATATTCATGGAGGTGACAGCTCAAAATCAACTGAATGTTATCGGAGACAGCGCCAGGTTTACACTTAGTTTTAACAATCGTTTAGGCCTTGCCGTGGAAAATGTAAACGTGACTTTATTTGATAACAACTATGCCCTCGAAAATAGTAAGCCGAATGAGAACATTACCAGGCTGGTAAGTGTAAATATTTCAAAGCAGGAACCTGCTACCCAGCCTTATTGGCTTGAACGCCCCATACAGGGTGGGGCCTACGATGTGTCGCGGCAGGAAGATGTTGGAAAGGCCGAAAATGATGGTTACAAAGCAGTTTTCAAGGCAACTATTGCCGGCAATGTTTATAATTTTGAAAAGAAGTTGCTGTATAAATTTACGGATCCTGTGAAAGGAGAATTGTATGAACCAATTCAAATAATCAACCCGGTGCTGATAAATAATAACCCGTCAATCATCCTGTTCCGGAACAATGACAAAAATCAAATTAAGAAATTGCATTACACTTTGCAGTCAAACCTTGAGCTGAACGAGAAAGTGCAATTTAAAACGGTGTACGATCACAAAGAAATGATTGTATTTGATTCAGTAGTAAATTATGCAAAAGGAAGCCTGAGGAACTTTGATGTACAAATCAACAGTGATTCTTTAAAAGCCAACAGCACCGTGCTTGCCGGCGGAGAATTGACGGCGTCCTCCTTATTTGAACACCAGTATTTTGCTTTGCGGAAAATTAGCTACGATCATATCCCCGACCTGTATTATAATTTTTATGATAAGACAAGGGTGATCAAAATGGATCTTAAAACAAAGGGTAGCCGTATTGGTTATTTTGCAGGCGCAGGCGATAGAGTGCCACAAGCACTGGAAGCTATGGGTTATGAAGTAAGGCTTTTGTCGGAGGCCGATATAACTGATGAAAACCTGAAAAAATTTGATGCCATCATTACCGGTATCCGGGCCTACAATATCTCCGAATACCTAAGTAATAAAAATGACGTGTTAATGCGTTACGTAGAAAATGGGGGGAACATGATTGTACAGTATTTGAAGAGTAACCAGGTTGGGCAGAAGAAGATAAAAGTAGGGCCGTACCCTTTTTTGGTGGATCCATCCACAAGGGTTACTGAAGAAGATGCAGCAGTAAACTTCCTTCTGCCGGAGCATCCGCTATTAAATTATCCCAATAAAATAACGGTTGCAGATTTCACCGGCTGGGTGCAGGAAAGAAGCACTTACCAGGCTGTACAACTGGATGCGCATTATGAAACCCCGCTCGGCATGAATGATAAAGGAGAGAAGCAAACTAACGGCAGCCTTGCAATAGCATCTTACGGAAAAGGTAACTTCGTGTATGCGGGACTGGTATTTTTTCGCCAGTTACCTGCAGGTGTACCCGGAGCGTTTCGTTTGATGGCCAATTTAATTGCATTGCCTGGGAAATAAACAGTAGTTAAAAATCGACAATTACCCGTTTATAATGTTACAAACTATAATTTAAGTGTAAGTTGATGGAAGATACCCGGCAACTAACATCTTTTTCTCAACACCTGTATCAAAGCGAAATCGCTGTTATGGAAAAGAAGAAATCATACTGGATTACCTGGTACATTGCAGTGTTTGCTTTCCTTGTGCTGCAGGTGATTATTTTTTACTTTATTACGAGGCAGTTCTTATGAGCAGCATTGATTGGAGCATATTGATTGTGACGTTGATGGGTATTATCGTTTATGGTATCTATAAAAGCAGAACGTCCCGGAATCTTGAAGGGTATTTCCTGAGTAACCGCTCTATGCCCTGGTTTTTGGTGTTGCTTAGTATTATGGGCACACAGGCCAGTGCGATCACTTTTTTAACCGGTCCCGGACAGGCTTACAGTGATGGGATGCGTTTTGTACAGTATTACTTCGGACTGCCATTAGCCATGATCGTTATCAGCATCTTTTTTGTGCCGGTATTCAGCCGGTTAAAAGTATTTACTGCTTATGAATTCCTGGAACAACGCTTCGACCTGAAAACAAGAACACTCACTTCTGCGTTATTTTTAATTTCTAGAGGTTTGAGTACCGGAATCAGCATTTATGCCCCGTCGCTTGTGTTGAGTTCACTTATGGGATGGAATATTTACTATACCAATGTTGTAATGGGAGGCTTACTGATTGTTTATACGGTGAGTGGGGGAGCGAAGGCAGTGGCACATACCCAGAAATTGCAAATGATCATCGTTTTTATTTCATTGTTTTTAGTAGGATATATCGCGGTGAAATTGTTACCCGCGGGCATCGGGTTTAAAGAGGCCATTAGTGAGGCGGGTAAATTAGGTAAGATGAACATCATCACTACAGGGCAAACGCCGCAGGGCTTCGACTGGAAAGACAAATACAATATATGGAGCGGACTAATCGGCGGATTTTTCCTGGCACTCAGTTATTTTGGTACAGATCATAGCCAGGTGGGCCGGTATCTTACAGCAAAAAATCTGAAGGAAAGCAGGATGGGATTGTTAATGAATGGGCTGGTGAAAGTACCGATGCAGTTTTTTATTTTACTCATCGGGGTGCTCATTTTTTCGTTCTATATATATCATAAGGCGCCGGTTTATTTTGATGAAGGAAAAGTTGTCCGGGCTGAAAAGACAGTCTTTCATGATTTACTTATCCTCACTGAAAAAAAGTATGAAGCGGCACTGGTGATGAATGACCAGGTAACGGCGGCAACTAACAGGAACGAATACCGGTCCATCTTAAAGAAGGCCCTGCCCGGAGAAGATGTAAATGATAACAATTATATTTTCCTTCACTTTGTAAAAGATAATTTACCGGTCGGATTGATTGGCCTGATCTTCGCCATTATTTTTTTGGCCGCCTGGGGTAGCATTGCCGCTGCACTTAATTCCCTTGCAGCGTGTACGATGGTTGACTTTCACAAGAAATTCTTTGCAAAAGAGGAAACTGCAATACATGATTATAAGATATCGCAGTTGTACACACTGGCATGGGGGATTTTTTGTATCATCATTGCCATGTTTGCGCAAAATATCGGTAATAGTTTAATTGAAGCAGTGAACATCCTTGGATCAATATTTTACGGTGTTATACTGGGCATCTTCCTGGTAGCCTTTTGGCTAAGATCAATAAGAGGCAATGCCGTGTTCATTGCAGCTATTGTCTCAGAAATAATGATCATCGTAATTTATCAAATGGATATTATTTCATTCCTCTGGCTGAATGTTATCGGCGCACTACTCGTTATTATTCTTAGTTTTATGATACAGCCTTTTCTAAAAAAAGATGCGGTTCAGAAAATTTCCTGAACCGCTTCTTTGGAGAACGTTTATAGATCGTTTAATTCCCTTCTTTTATTTAAGTTTCTTTAGAAGTGCCTGGTTCATTCTCACATAATCATCATTTTTTTCTGCGGTGGCTAGTTCAAGTGATTTAGTGGAGCTTTCACGGGCACCCGCTTTATCACCAAGGTCTTGCTGAATCTTTGCCTTGTATAACCACATCCAATAAGCTTTTGGACTTTCTGTCAGTGCGTTTGTAACATATTCCAGCGCTTTTGCTGGGTTTTTTTCATATTCATTGTAGAATTGCGCTGCCTGCCAGTAAGGCTTTTTTTCAGTTAGTAGGGCTGCGTCAATTTGTCCTTTAAGTTTCTCCTGAATCCTGGAAAGGATCGGAATGGTTATCATGGTTTTTTCCCAGATCATATTGAGTTCGCAACTTTCGGGCTTTACATTATCAAACTGCATGGTAAACATTTCCATTTTTATATTTGAACGCCGGGCTTCGATTTTGAACCGGGCAATATCATCTGCCTCTGTATATCCATTAACCCCGGAATTCGTTATACCCTTATTAAGGATCACATCCCAGTAATCAATGTTTGGAATGCTGTACAATGCATAACTACCGCTGTCGATCTTTTTGCCGTTTATCTCTACGGGTTCAGAAAAGCGTATAACCGTTGCCGCGTTTGCCCCGGTGCGCCATAATTTATTATACGGCACCAATTCACCAAATACTTTTCTTCCTTTTGCAGAAGGCCGGGAGTATTTAACTTCAATATTACCAACGCCGAAGTCCTGTTTAATGGTTTGTGTTGGTGAAGGCGCGGGCATTTTAACCTGCGCAAACAGGCCGATGAAGGCAATGGAAAGCAGGTTACTCAATACTAATTTTTTCATACTGTTATTTTATAAATGTTATTGAAAAAAAACTTTTACAGTCTGGTAAAACAACCGGTTGTTTATAAATTGCTGTTGGGCATGCTGGTTTTGTTTTTCAGAAAAGCCCTGCAATCCAAAAAGTCCGGCGGCATTACCTTTATTTATTGCTATTTCCAGGTAACCGGCCGCATTGAACAGGGCCAGTTTTTCTCCTTCTGAAACGTCTGCATAGGTTTCACTGATTTTATCAATCACCTCATCTCTTTTAAATACAATCGTAAAACTCCTTCCCTTTCTTTGCTCCTCAAAATCTTCTTTATTGATGTTCACGATCACGTTCTCAAAATTATCAATGAATATGATCTGACCTTCTATCCAGTTATTTCCCAACATAGGTTTTAGGGGATTTTTCACCCGGATCGACACAGTCGCATCCCCGGTTTCGTCCAATGTTTTGCCGCTGATGATTTCGTTGATCGCTTTTCCAAAGACGCTTACACAGTAGAGTGTATTTTTCTGATTCACTTTCCCCAGGGGTAGTGCCACCACTTTTTGCGGCACTTCTTCCAGTATCATAGTGAGGAGGCCATTGTCGGCACAACCGATATATTGACCGTTGTGCTCTGCCATTAAAAGATGTTCTGGCTTTTCGTCAAAAATATTTACAAGAATCAGGTGAAAGGTGCCAGGGGCAAAATTCCTGATCGCATTCCTGCAAACATAAGCGGCCTGTGGGTAATTAAAAGGAGATAGTGAATGCGTAATATCCACGATATTAAGCCCGTTGATGGATTGTAGCAACTGACCCTTCATTGCGCCTGCTAAAAAATCCTGCTCTCCAATGTCACTTGTTAAGGTTAGTAGCGGCATGAAAACGTATGCGTTTTAGAATTCTGTTATAATTAGTGTGTTCTTATGATTAGTGGCCTGCATTTTAACCAGGTTAATGATAAGGCGGCAAAAATTTGATTAATATTAATGCTTTACCCTGGTTTGAATCACTTCACGAGTTTCCCGTCCTTAAAAAAAAATTTCCTGGTGAGTTTGTCTGCCCAAGCAGGGAAAAATTTATTTACAAGAACAGTCTGCACTCCTTTAAAGGTTAGCACCAGCGTTCGTTTCCGTTTTTCAATTGCCTTGATAATATACGTGGCGCATTTTTCGGGACTCATCAGTTCTGCTTCATCAACCGGACTTTCACCATGCGATTCTGCTTTATTATTTAATGCCGCGTTGCGGATATTGCTCCTCGTGTAGCCGGGGCAAACCCACATCACGTTTACCTCATCATCCGACAATTCAGTTCTGATAGCTTCCAGCCACCCGTTGAGGGCGAATTTACTGGCCGAATAACCGCTTCTGCCGGGAAGTCCACGATAACCTGCGATCGAAGAAATACCGACAATAGTACCTTTTCTTTCAATCAATGAATTGAGTGCAAGTTTGGTGCAATAAACACTGCCAAAGAAATTAATGTCCATTACTTTCCTGAATACATCGAGGTCAGCATCTTTAAGCAGGGCTCTCATGGAAATACCTGCATTGTTGATAAGGATATCGATACCGCCAAATTGTGTGACAGTAGAATCGATGAACATTTTGCAATCGTTGTAAATACTTACATCTGCTACCACGCAATGTAAAGGTGCGGTGGAATGTCGCAACTGGAGGTCGTATAATTTATCCTGGTTGCGGGCACAGGTGGCGATCCTTGCACCCATTGGCAGTAATTGTTCAATCAACGCTTTGCCAATACCACTGCTGCCACCGGTAATGGCTACTACTTTGTTTCTAAAAAAATCACTCATGAGAAAATAATTCAAACAAAAATAAGTCAGTTCTGCCGCTGTTTGCAAAGAAATATTGATGCATTTTGGTATTAATATTAAAAACTTTTTCAAAAAAATTTGATACAAACTGTTTTTGCCTTATTTTTGCACTCCCTTTTAAAAACAGGGAAACGAATTGGTAGCTCAGTTGGTAGAGCAATACACTTTTAATGTATGGGCCCTGGGTTCGAGTCCCAGCCAGTTCACAAGAAGGAATCCCTGAAGGGTTCCTTTTTTCGTTATGTCATTTACTGGCGAGCGGGAATAATATCATTAAAAACGGCCTCGTTTTTATCATTACTACCTGCAGTATTATCACCATGGTGGCTTACCACGATGCATTTGTACGTGGTTAAACCAGTGCCAGTGCCTTCAAATTAAGGTCACCGATGTAACCGCCTAAAGATATTGAAGATTACTGTTGCGTCTTGATCTTTTAGACCGATCGTCATCGCGAATTCTAAGGTACACTGAATCAAGACAGAGATTTCAGCAACGACAGGCTCAGGAACTTCTGCATCATCCGCATCTTTATTAATGAGAGGCAGATTTCTGAATTTCATTAGAAAGTAAAATTAATATAAAAACCTGCATGTCGTATCCTCAGTCAAATTTTACTTATCAGGGTTGCTATCTGCTAAATAAGCTGGTACTTAGATCATAATTCATGCTGTTGGATTCTTATAATGTTGGGCACATTCTTTTTAAATCTTTTTTGAGTAACAATAAATCGGGCTGAAGCTCTACAGAAAAATGCCTGTTATGATCCCGAATGGCATTGGCGATTCGTTTGGCAGCTGTCTCACAAAAATCCAGCCCTGAATAATCTGGATTGAGGCCGCCGATATGCGGAACTGCCATCATATAAACACGATGATTGTAAGAACCAAATTTATCAAGCACCTGGAAATGGTCATTGATACTTATCCCGGGAACTGTCAGGTAATAC
>JACMPR010000002.1 GCA_014377385.1 Ferruginibacter sp.
AAAATCAAAAAGAGTAAGATTAACAATCGACTCCACATTTCTATTAAGTAATTGGGCATATTTAAATTGCAAAGGAAGGCTGTGTTCTATACCATCAAAACGGCTGGAATTGAAGGGAATTTTAACAGGACTCACCTGCGTGACTTGTACCGAATAATGCTGAACGTCCCTTTTTAGTTCAATTTCTTCGATAAACTTAACCGGAACCGCCTGTTGGCCCCGGCGAATTTTCGCAGCCGGAAATTTCCTATCCTGGGCTGAAACAGGTAGTAATATTGATAAAAACGACATGAGCAATATACAAATTTGAAAAAATTTTTTCATACGTTAAATAGCTGGTTTTCAGGCGCGTAAGACATAATCTCGCGGTATTTAATCTTCTAAATGCCTTTAGTTCTCTTGATTTACTCCTTTCTATAAACCTGCCCTACAAACAAAATTAAAAATACATTGGGTAAGCGCATCGGTCGCAAAAGTAAACCCCATTACTCAAAAATGCAAGACTGCCGATTTTTATAAAAATATTATTAAAAAAACAACTGTGTAAAACAGGTCCAACTTCTCCGGGGATAGTTGACGATATTTGCAATTCACACCCTCATTATTCACTGTCAAAATAATTTCCTCCGGGAAACAATATGAAGTTTTCTCACCTACATGTACACACCCAATATTCCCTGCTGGATGGCGCCGCATCCATCAAAAATTTGTACAAAAAAGCAATTGCGGATGGCATGCCCGCCCTTGCGATCAGCGATCATGGAAATATGTTTGGCACTTTTGAATTTGTAAAAGAAGCTTACAACAACCTTGATGCAAATGGCAAACCTAAAGTAAAACCGATTGTTGGATGTGAATTTTATATAACGACTGACCGAACCCGCAAAACCTTTAGTAAGGATGAAAAAGATCCACGGCACCACCAGATCCTGATCGCAAAAAACGAGGAAGGATATAAAAACCTCGTAAAACTTACTTCGCTGGGATATATTGAAGGCATGTACAGCAAATATCCACGAATCGATAAAGAGCTGATCCATAAATACCATAAAGGCCTCATTGCTACAACCTGTTGCCTCGGTGCACTCGTGCCACAAACCATTTTAAAAAAAGGGGAGGCAGAAGGAGAAAATGAATTCAAATGGTGGCTGAACATATTCCAGGAAGATTACTATGTTGAACTGCAACGCCATGGGCTACCCGAACAAGAGAAGGTGAATATTTCCCTCCTGAAGTTTGCCAAAAAATACAATGTAAAAGTTATTGCCTCAAATGATTCTCATTATGTGGACCAGCAGGATTTTAATGCACATGATATCCTGCTGTGCATTAATACAGGCGAAAAACAAAGCACGCCTGCGCTGCGGGAATTCAGCGATGACGATGTAATGACAAAAAACAAACGATTCGCTTTTCCCAACGACCAGTTTTTTTTGAAGACCACGGAAGAAATGATTAGGGTTTTTAATGACCTTCCGGAGGCAATTGACAACACAAATGAGGTAGTAGATAAAATAGACCTACTGGACCTCAAACGGGAAATACTATTACCATTCTTTGAGGTACCTGCGAGTTTCAAAACACAGGATGATTATCTTGAACACCTTACCTGGACAGGTGCCCGTGACCGTTATAAGATACTAACGCCCGAAAGTGAGGAACGCCTGCAATTTGAGTTGAGTATCATTAAAAAAATGGGGTTTGCGGGTTATTTTTTAATCGTAAGCGATTTTATCAAAGCCGGAAGAGACATGGGTGTATTCATTGGGCCGGGACGTGGCTCGGCTGCAGGAAGTGCAGTGGCGTATTGCATAGGAATAACCAATATCGATCCGATAAAATACAATTTACTTTTTGAAAGATTTTTAAACCCGGAGCGTAAATCGATGCCGGATATTGATACGGATTTCGATGATGATGGCCGGCAGAAAGTATTGAATTATGTAGTGCAGAAATATGGCAGGAACCAGGTAGCGCAAATAATCACTTATGGTACAATGGCCGCCAAATCAAGTATCGCCGACGTCGCCAGGGTAATGGATTTGCCAATTGCGGAAAGCAGGGCCATATCGAAATTGGTTCCGGAAAGGCCGGGAATTAATTTAAAAAGATTGCTTCATGCTCCTTTTACCATAAAAGAAGCTAAGAATGGCGAAAAATCATTGGAGGAAAAAGAACAGTTGCAGGGAGAAGATATTGAGAATGTAAAAAAGCTGCGGGAATTATATGCGGGTACAGACCTAAACAGTAAAATTTTACACGAAGCAGAAATACTGGAAGGTTCCGTAAGAAACACGGGTATACATGCTTCAGCGATTATTATCGCTCCTAAAGACCTTACCGAACTATTGCCCGTGGCTACGTCAAAAGAATCGGATCTCTGGTTAACACAGATTGAAGGTGGCTCTATTGAAGAGGCAGGCGTTATAAAAATGGACTTCCTGGGATTAAAAACTTTGAGCATCTTAAAAACTGCGCTAAAGCTTATAAAAGAAAACCATGGGATTGTGATCGCTATCGACGACATCCCGCTTGATGACGAAGCTACATACAAACTTTACCAGCAGGGCGATACTAATGCTACCTTCCAGTTTGAAAGCCCGGGTATGCAAAAATACCTGCGTGAACTGAAGCCGGATAAATTTGATGACCTGATAGCCATGAATGCCCTGTATCGCCCGGGCCCGATGTCTTATATTCCGCAATTCATTGCACGTAAACATGGTCGTGAAAAAGTTGAATATGACCTGGCTGATATGGAAGAATACCTGAAAGAAACCTATGGTGTAACCGTGTACCAGGAACAGGTGATGTTGCTCTCACAAAAACTGGCGGGATTCAGTAAAGGTGATGCGGATGTATTGCGAAAGGCGATGGGCAAAAAGCAGATCGCAGTACTGAATAAAATGAAATTACAATTTATAGATGGAGCTACCGCCAAGGGACACCCGAAAGATAAGCTGGAGAAAATCTGGAAGGATTGGGAGGCATTTGCACAATATGCATTTAACAAGTCACACTCCACCTGCTATGCGTTTGTTGCATACCAGACGGCATATATAAAATCGCATTACCCAAGTGAGTATATGGCGGCAGTGCTGAATCATGCCGGAAGCATTGATAAGATCACTTTCTTCATGGAAGAATGTAAGCGAATGGGCCTTAAGGTTTCGGGACCTGATATCAATGAATCGCAGAATGGTTTTGCTGTTAATAAAAAAGGTGAAATCCGTTTTGGATTCAGCGGATTAAAAGGCGTAGGCGAAGCAGCTATCGAGAATATTATTGAAGAAAAGAATAAGCATGGTCACTTTAAAGATATATATGACCTTGTGAAAAGGGTAAACCTCCGTTCCGTAAATAAAAAATCTTTGGAAAGTCTCATTTACAGCGGTGCCTTTGATTGTTTTAGGGATATACACCGGGCTCAATATTTTTACCAGGCCCCGGGAGACAGTGTGTCCCTGGAGAAGATAATAAAATTTGGAGCAGTTTTCCAATCACAGTCCGCCAGCTCCAGCAATACGCTGTTTGGCGATCTGCAGATGCCTGACGTTGTTCCCCCAAAGATTGCTCCCTGCCCTCCCTGGCAGTTAGTAGAAGAACTTGATTTTGAAAAAGAAGTAACCGGCATGTACATGAGCGGCCATCCGCTTGATAATTTTAAATTTGAATTGAAACACTATAATATTACTCCGCTGGCGGATTTTAATGATTTGAAAAATGTGGTAGGTATGCCGCCCACTTCAAAGCAATTCAGGCTTGCCGGATTGGTAATAGAGGGCCAGCACCGCCTTACGAAGACCGGAAAAAATTTTGGCATCTTACACGTCGAGGATTTTAGCGGTAAATCAGAGTTTATGCTTTGGAGCGAAGACTATGTGAAGTATACGCAGTACATGGAAAAGGGAACTATCGTGATGATAGAAGGAGCTTTCAGGCAACGATATAATGGGGATACCTATGAGTTTAAGATTACGAAATTGCATTTGTTGGAAACCGCCAAGTCGTCTCTTACAAAACAGGTGATTATTGATGTATCACCTCAATTTATAGATGAGAACTTTGTGTCATTCATAGACCAGAACATTCAATCCCATCCCGGAAAAACATCTCTTAAATTCAACATAAGTGATGGCATTCAAAAAAACAAGATCAGTATGTACACGTTGGAGAAAGGTTTTACGATGAATGATGAGCTGGCTGTATTTCTAAATGAGCATACGAACATTGATGTGAGCGTATTGACCGTTTAGCCTCAACATGGCTAACTCTTTGCGCCTATTAACAATATAAAATCTATTGTGGATATGTCAAAAGAGCAAATTAACAGGAATGGCTGTAAATTTGCAGTTGACAAGAAAATAAATAAATTACATTAAAAATAATTAATATGGCACTAGAATTCACCGACTCGAATTTCCAAACAGAAGTATTGGACTCAGATAAATTATCAGTAATAGATTTTTGGGCAGAATGGTGTGGTCCATGTCGAGCAATCGGGCCTGTAATTGAAGAATTGGCAAAAGAATACGATGGTAAGGTTAAGATTGGCAAAGTAAACGTTGATCAAAATCCACAGGTTTCTATGAATTACGGCATTACAAGTATTCCGGCTATTCTTTTTGTAAAGAACGGGCAGGTCGTAGATAAGTTGGTGGGTGCACAGCCGAAAGCAAACTTTGTAAAGAAGATTGAAGCACTTAAATAAATTTTCACTCATTTTGATAAAAAAATCCGCTTTTTGAAATGGGATTTTTTTTATGAACGCTGTTTTTAAATAGTGGTATGATGGTGGCCTGAATGCAGGCCTTCAGGATCATGCCTGTATCGAAAGACCAGAGGAAAAATGGCTGCCAGCACAAGCGCATAGCCCGCGAACGCAAACCAGGTGCTTTGCCAATCGGTTATACCATTTGTAGTAAAGTAATCAACTACTAACCCTGCCCCATATCCGCCGAACATAGCGCCGATCCCGTTCGTCATAAACATAAAAAGCCCCTGGGCACTTGCCCTGATACTGGAGGGAGATTCTTTTTCTACAAAGAGCGACCCTGAGATGTTAAAGAAGTCAAAGGCCATTCCATAAATAATCATTGACAAAACCAATAATGCCAGGCCGCTGCCCGGATCACCGATAGCGAATAATCCAAAACGGAATACCCAGGCCAGGATACTTATCATCATTACCTTTTTAATACCAAATTTTCGTAGAAAGAATGGTATTGTAAGTATGAACAAGGTTTCCGATATCTGGGAAATTGATAAAAGCAGGATGGGATGTTTAACGCCGAAAGAATCAGGGTGCGTTGTGGTAAAGCTTTCCAGGAAACTTCCTCCAAATGCATTCGTAATTTGTAAGGCAGCACCCAGGAACATGGAGAAAACAAAAAAGATAAACATCTTCCTTTGCTTAAATAACACAAATGCGTCCAGGCCGAGGGAAACAAGAAATGATTTCTCTTTTTGGGATTTCACAGGGGTACATTGTGGCATGCTGAAAGAATAAATACCCAGGGCCAATCCTGCAACGGCACTAAATAACAACTGTACATTGCTCGATTTCCATCCCATAAGATCAACAATCCACATGGCCGCAATAAATCCGATGGTTCCCCAAACCCTTATGGGCGGAAAATCCTTGACGATATCAAAGCCTTTTTGTTCCAGCACTATGTAGGAAACCGTGTTGTTGAGTGCGATCGTTGGCATATAAAACATTGAATTAAGCAACATCACCCAGAAAAATACGGACGGATCCGTAACAGTGGAAGCCCAAACCAACATCACCGCCCCGATGATATGACAGAAGCCCAATACCCGTTCTGCATTCAGCCACTTGTCTGCCACAATACCCATCAACGCAGGCATAAACAAAGAAGCTATTCCCAGCGTGGAAAAAACAGCCCCTATTTCTGAACCCTTAAAATGTAGCGTTCCCCCCAGGTATCCGCCAATAGAAATCAGCCAGGCGCCCCAAACAAAAAATTGCAGAAAATTCATCACGATAAGACGAAACTTAATGTTCATAAAGCGTTGCGTTTGGTTTTAAAAGCAAAAGATAAAATAGATCGCTCAAAATGTAGTTCAATGCACCCTCATATTTTACATCAGCGTAAGTGGCAAGTTAGTTTACACTTGGAAGGTATACTTTTTATGCTGATTTACGTGAATGTTTAGTGTGCTGTTTACACAATACGCTGCGGATGAAATATAAAATAAAAGGTGCTCAGGCAAGCACATGTAATATTAGTTTGACCATTCCGCTGAATGTCATAAAGTTTCTTCTAACTAGGTAAAATTAAGTCCAACCATCTATAATCGTCGTAAATTTGCAAAAAAAAGTGATGAGTGAAAATATTGATATTTTGATAAGTGCACAAAACGATTCCGGCCTTAAGAGCATTGCCCAAAAAATTAAGAGTGGCCAACGCATCAGTGACGAGGATTGCCTGGTGCTGTTCGAGCATGGCAGTCTTGCATTTGTTGGTAGCCTGGCAAATCTAATCAGGGAGAAACTCCATGGCGATAAAACTTATTTCAACCGGAATTTTCATATTGAGCCCACCAATGTTTGTGTGTTCAGCTGCAAATTTTGTTCTTATTCCAGGTTATATGCAAACAAAGAAGAGGGCTGGGAACTGAGCATAGATCAGATGCTTGACATTGTAAAAAGCTACGATGGAAAACCAATTACGGAAGTTCATATTGTTGGGGGCGTACATCCCAAAATGAACCTCGCATACTTTATTGAACTCATACAAAAAATTCATGCCCACAGACCGGATTTACATGTGAAGGGTTTCACAGCCGTGGAACTTGATTACATGTTTAGAAAAGCAAAACTTTCTACCGAAGAGGGAATGTTGCAATTAAAGACAGCCGGACTGCAATCTTTACCCGGTGGCGGTGCCGAAATATTTCATCCGGAAATAAGGGAACAAATCGCCGGAGACAAAGTCACCGGAGACGGTTGGCTGCAGATACATGAGGCTGCCCATAATCTTGGAATGCATAGCAACGCTACCATGCTGTACGGTCATATTGAAAGATATGAACATCGCATTGATCACATGCACAGGCTGCGTGATTTACAGGATAAAACAAAAGGCTTTAATACTTTCATTCCTTTAAAATTCCGGAATAGCAACAATGATATGAGTAATGTGCCGGAATCGACGATAACGGAAGACATGCGCATGTACGCAATTGCACGAATCTATCTCGATAACTTTCCGCACCTCAAAGCATACTGGCCCATGCTGGGTAGGCAAAATGCTCAGCTCTCTTTATCGTTCGGCGTCAATGATATCGACGGCACCATCGATGATTCTACTAAAATATACTCCATGGCAGGCAGTGAGGAGCAAACCCCTGCTATGTCCACTGAGCAATTGGTAACATTGATCAGGCAGGTCAAAAGACAGCCCATAGAAAGAGACACTTTATACAGGGAGATAAAAGATTACAGCCTTATTGAAAACGAGAATGAAATTGCATTTGCGAACTAATTGTTGCTTTTAAAACTTATTTTCCTGCTATTGGAACAAAGTAATTATCAGAGTGGAGATTTACAAGGCAGTAGCGCTTAAGTAGTTGACTTTTACAATTTTTTGTATATACCAATCCGGTCATATAAATTTATCTCTCTTTTTAAACTAATTATGGCATGATTTTTCACTTACAAGGCAACTGATGCATACGTCAGATCAAAAGGCTATTAAAAAAGGCCAGTCACAATCAAAATCACGATTTATGAAGAAATTATTATTTATGGTAGCTGTTGCGGCTATGTTTACGGCATGTAAAAACAAAACTAATTCTACCGACAAAACGATGGTACCACTTGCGGACCCAGGGACTTACATTAATGCGGCAGGAGACACTGCACGCATTGTTTCAAAAGCTCCTTTAAAAGATTCAGTTACTACCACAACGACCGTAACGGTAACTAAAACACCTGTTGTTCCAAATAATAACCACGGGCAAACTACAAGGCCCAAAACCCGCGCAGGCAATAATTCCGAAAGCCAGCAAGCAGCTGGCGCAAGCACAACCTCCGCAGGCGGTAATTCAAATACCAGTGCAAGTACTCCTCAAAAGAAAAAAGGTTGGAGCAAAGCAGCAAAGGGCACTGCAATTGGTGCAGGTGCCGGGGCAGTAACCGGGGCTATCATAGGTAAAAATGTTAAAGGGGCTGTAATCGGGGGTGTTGTTGGTGCGGCGGGTGGCTACATTATTGGCCGGAGCCAGGATAAAAAAGATGGCCGCGTGAGAAAAGATTCTCTATAAATTATCCGGGCTTCTTCCACGATATTTGCACCAGTCTTGTCAAAGGCTGGTGTTTTTTTATAATCTTACTTCACGTTAAAATAGTAATCTATGTCCGGCTGTAATTTCACTATCCCGTTTGAAGGTAGTTCAGAAAAAGTTTTAGTAAAAGCACGGTTTGCGGTAGAAAGCCAGGGTGGTAATTTTACCGGTGACGCAGCCTCGGGGAACTTCGATGTGAGCGTTTTCGGGAATAATATCGCAGGGTCTTATACAGTAAATGTGCAGGTTTTGGAAATCGTAATTAGCTCCAAGCCATTTATGATACCGTGTAGTGTTATCGAAGGATTTTTGAAAAACCAGATTGGTAAAGATTAATGGATATGTAGTCGCAGTGGTAGATTGCCCATAGCTTTAAAGGAAATTCAATTCCATACATCCAATCCACCAACACAAGTTTTTTGTCAGTCAGCATCCACTATTTAACCTTAATCGCAATAAAAAACCCCGGAAATTCCGGGGTTTTTAGTTTCAATCTTAGTTATATTAAAAGTTCTTTACTGTCATTTCGGTTCTCCTGTTCTTTGCACGTCCTGCTGCAGTTTTGTTATCAGCAACTGGTTTGTCAGATCCAAAACCAGCAGTGTTAGCACGTGTGTCAGCCAATCCTTTGCTTACAAGATATTGTTTAACTGAGGCAGCGCGGGCTTCGGATAAAGTCTGATTTTTCTCTGGTTTGCCAGTAATATCTGTGTGACCGTCGATCTGAATTGTTAATGATTCATCTGCGGCAAGTAATCCGGCAACTTCATTTAACGATTTGAAAGATTTAGGTAACAATTTAGCACTTCCGGTTGCGAAGAAAATATTTTTTGCTGCGAAGTTGATCTTTTCGATTACTTCTTTTGCGATTTCAGGACAACCCATATTGCTTGCGGGACCTGGGCGGCTCGGGCATTTATCTTCTTCATCATTCACACCATCATTATCAGTATCCGGAATCGGACATCCCTGGTAGCGTGCGAGACCCTTAACAGCCGGACATTTGTCCTGCTCGTCGTTTACACCATCACCGTCAGTATCAGGTATCGGACATCCCTCATATTTTGCAAGACCAGCAACATCAGGACACTTATCGTCTCCATCAGCAATGCCATCACCGTCACGGTCAGGGCATCCCTGTAAAGCTGCAAGACCCGCAACATCAGGACATTTGTCCAGAGAATCCAAAACACCATCACCATCACGATCAACAACAACTGGTGGCGGTGGAGGAGGAACAACTTTTGGAACACCAGAACCAATTCTTGTGGCTACTCCTAAAGAATAAAATAAATTATCTTTTAAAACTGTTTTATCAAGCGTAAAACGGTATTGAGCCTGCAACATTACATATGTGGCCTGATTAAAATTTGCCTGGAGTCCAACACCGGTTGGAACATATAGACCTGCCTTACCAGTGTAATATCCACCACCAATACCTGCAGTTAGAAAAGCATTAAAAACGCTTTGGTTATTAAAAAGAAATGCGTTCAGGGCAGGTTCTAGCTCTACACCAGTCTGATTTGTTTTAGTGGTATATGAATTTCTGTCTAAGGACTCGTAATCGTGAAACATCAGGTTTGCTCTGATTGACAGGTCAAGATGAGATGTAAGGCCATGCCAATAAGAAAGTGAAAAACCAAAATCCTGTTCTTTAAAGGGGGTTAGTGTTTTAGAATCTGAATTGTCTTTAAATTTCTGCGGGGTTGTAATGTCTAAGGAGTTAAAGTGAATTCCAATCAAACTTCCTTTCTTGGAACTACCGCTGTTCTTCATCTGCGCAAAAGCCCCGGAGGCCAATATTAGAAGGGAGAAGACAAACGCGAGTTTTTGTTTCATAAATGCTAAGTTTTAATTTAAAAAGATTATCTCTTGAGTTTTTCTGAGATAATTGTATGGTTTTTAACAAAGAGCAAAGTTAATATCTAAAACTATACCAATCAAAGGTATTTTAACAATATTATAAAATTTATCATTTTGGTTTTTGGAGTGTTTTTCGTAAACTCAGTTAATCGATAGTATGCCTGATTAACAGCAAATTGAATAGAAAAAAAATAATGCCCTATATTTGCCACCCGAAATAGGTCCGGTAGCTCAGTTGGATAGAGCATCAGCCTTCTAAGCTGAGGGTCATTGGTTCGAATCCAATCCGGATCACATCAATTTGATTAACTAAAAATTATTAGAACGCCTGTTTCCGGGAAGTCTTACAACCTGAAAAGAAAAAAATTTACAGAAATTTTGATTGGCCCAAAATTGTAAGATATTCCGATTTGTAACCGGCCGGGTCAATGGATAGCGATTGCCACCGGCTCCTCATCATCAACTTTTATATTGTTGTTCTTCTAAGTTATCAGTGATTTTCCGCACTTTTGTACTAAATATATACCATGGATGTTCAGATTCATCCTTCGTGGAAGCTGCTGTTGAAAGAGGAATTTAGTAAAACTTATTTCCTGCAGTTAGTCACTTTTTTAAAAACAGAAAAAGCCCTTGGGAAGAAAATATTTCCTCCCGGAGCACTCATTTTTAATGCTTTCGATAAAACCCCTTTTGATGAACTGAAAGTGGTTATTTTAGGGCAGGATCCCTACCATGGCGAAGGACAGGCCCATGGCTTGAGTTTTTCTGTTCCCCAGGGAATAAAGCCTCCCCCATCGCTTCAGAATATTTTCAAAGAAATCAAAACGGACCTGGGTATTGAGATACCTGCCGGATATGGCAACCTTGAAAAATGGGCCAGGCAAGGAGTGCTGTTGCTGAATGCAGCCTTAACAGTTCGTGAAGGCGAGCCTTTAAGCCACGCCAAATTTGGCTGGGCCGAATTTACCGATACAGTGATCAAAAAAATATCCGATGAAAAAACGGGAATCATCTTTTTATTGTGGGGTAAATTTGCACAGGAAAAACAGGCCCTCATTGACGAAACAAAACATTTCATTTTAATGGCGGCGCATCCCTCCCCTTTTTCAGCGGAAAAAGGTTTTTTTGGCTGCAAACATTTTTCGAAAACAAACCAGTTATTGATGCAACTTGGCCAACAGCCGATAGACTGGAAATTACATCCTGTTCAAGAATGAAAGTTTTTAAAAATATTTTTGCCCGCATATGGTGCCTGTGGGGACTTGTAAGTTTTGTCGGCACATTTCTTCTCATCTTTCTGCCTTCCATGTTGTCTTATCTGATGAATGAGGTTAAAGGACAGCGCTATTTTATATTCGTTTCCAGGTGCTGGATGAGGGTATGGCTATTCCTCATTGGATGCCCGGTAAGAGTAACGGGTAAGAAGAATTTTATTCCGGGGCAAAATTATATTGTAGTGTTCAATCACAATGCATTACTCGATGTACCACTGTCCTCCCCTTTTGTTCCAGGGGCGAATAAAACAATTGCCAAAGCATCATTTGCGAAAGTTCCGGTGTTTGGGTGGTTTTATAAAAAAGGCTCCGTATTGGTCGACAGAAGAAATGAAAAAAGCCGTTCCAAAAGCCTGGATGCAATGAAATCTGTGCTCGCTCTTGGAATGCACATGTGCATTTATCCCGAAGGAACACGTAACCGTACCAGTGAGCCGTTGAAAAAATTCTATGACGGTGCATTCATCCTTGCAATAAATACACAAAAAGAAATCATTCCATGCGTAATAACAGGCACTAAAAAAGCCATGCCTATAAACAAATCTTTTTATCTCTTACCCACAAGACTCAATATGCATTTTTTACCAGCCGTATCATCGCAGCATATTAATGCAACAACTTTAAATCAGAAAGTTTTTTCGATGATGACGGCGTATTATAATGAAAATTAAATTTGACTTTCAGGAATTTGGCATTGTGATAAGAAATGGCGAAAATAATCGTAGATACCCCGCGACTAATGGATTTGAAATAAACTTACTGATCATAGAAATACCTGGTCCTGTTCACTTTGATATCCCTCAACAGCGGAGATTTAGGACTGATATTTATCGTAAAGAAACGGTATTTACCCACTGGTGCCAGGTTGATAGACATCTGCCAGCAATGAAGGTCGCGTGACAGGTACATGCTTAAAACGCCAAGTTCTTTTTTTGTGATGTTGTAGGATCCCTGGATTCCTATTTTCCACTTCGGAGTAAGATTTACAGAGTTGTTGAAATTCACGTCCTGGCTCAGTGATTTCTTCAATATATAAAATCCTTTTGTCAACACCCTGTTTTGCGAATACCTGAGAGAGTAAGAAAAATCGACACTCCAGGGGATGGAAAAATCTGCAAATTGGCCGGGGTTATTTTGCATGTACAAAGCTTCCTGCTGGTATTCATCAAGTGGCAAACCGCTTGTATTAATATTTTGCCTGGTATTGAGATTATTGACCAAACCGCCATTGGTTGGTGCTGTTTTATCACCGCCTTTAAATTGACTTGACAGAGAAATGACTGCATTTGTCAAAGTTCCGAGACTTGCTGCTTTTTTCGTCCATACAAGTTTGTCAATACGCCTTCCAAATTCATTGGTAAGGTATGGATCAAATGAAGCGTTGGCGGTAATATTTACTTTCTCAAACAAATTACTCCTTGCCGATAGTGACAGGGTACTGAGCTTAAATGAATCTTCGAGAAAATTATAACTTCCGCCAAGACTCAGCCCATCGATTAACGTTATTTTTTTTACTGCGCCTTCAGCCGTATCCTTCCTGTTGCGCACTTTCATCTGGATATTATTATCAATCGCAAAATTGAGACCGGCAAATCTTTGTCCGGAGAACCCTGTGAAAATTGCCCTTTCATAAAATGAATGCTGCACTTTATTTCCAAAAGTATCTACCTGCACGGTATAAAAATTCTGGCTGTTAAAATCAGGTTTAAAACTGGCAGACAACGTTGGGCGGACTTCGTGCCGGATCGCCTGCACCTTGCTGCCCTTCCTGAAAAGATAAGAACCGAATACCCGCGTAGAAACATTCAGCGCAAAACTCATATCCCTTGAAGTATAAAAACCCTTGTTACTGATGGTATCAAGTCTCCTGGCAATGTCATCCCAACGATAAACCAGCTTTTCCTGGAACCACCTTTCCTGGTAACTAACGGATGGGGATACCTGAAATGGACCCAGGGAAGGCAGGGATAAAGTTATAGGGACACTATGACTTGCACCCCATTTATAATTTTTGGACAGCTGCGCAAAGCCTGCACTGAGTGTATCATAGAAAAAAGAAGTTCCGCGTACATTTGTATTGAGTGCTATTCCCAGGTTTTCATACCATTTATAGGAACCCACTACTTCCTTCCTTCTAAAAGGATAAAGGGTATTGAGATTGAAGTTCAGATCAGGAAAATTAATGTTGATGAGCCGCTGCACGGTATTCTGATTATGATTGGCAGCCACTTGTATACTGAAGGGTTTGTTCTTCCATACTTTCCCATAAGCAATGGTAGAGTTAAGCTGGTTTGAAAAATTAGCCTGTGGATTGTTTGGCAGGTTTTCGTTGTACTTGCTGCTGCCTGCATTTACACTGGCACTGAAAGTTACTCCGGGCCGGGCTTTTGTATCGGCAGTATGGCTCCACTGAACATTGGTACTCTTTGTAACCTGGTAATCCGGATCGCCTTTAAAACCAACCTTGGTACTCAACATATTTATATTGAAATTTCCCTGGTACCGATATTTTTTAAAATACCGCGGACTCAAGCTGGCAGCCCATCCTCCATAGGAATAAATTGTACCTCTGGCAACAGCATCCCAGGTTTGGCTTAATATTTTGTAATATCCAAGATTTTCAAGCGCAAGCCCATATTGATCGTTTGCGGTAAAACTTGGCGCAATAAGGCCTGAATGCCTGCCCTGACTCAATGGGTAAATGCCAAAAGGTAACACAATCGGCAGCGGCACTCCTTCAAATTCCGGGTGAACAGGTCCGCTGAATGCCATTTTTTTATTAATAAATTTAATCTTGCTGCTTACAAACGCAAAGTGGGGCGTATCAAGGTTACAGGTAGTGAACCTCCCACGCAATGCATAAAACACATCATCGTTTACTTTCTTTATTTTCTCTCCATACACAAACAATTCTCCCTGTTGGGTGTAAGTGCCTTTTGTTAATCCCTTCCCGGTTTTCATATTAACTTCCAGTGTGTCGCTGATCGATTTGAAATCTTTATCGATATAGGTGGGATAGGCAATTACCTTTCCCGCACTGTCTTTCTGTAAAATTGCCTTTATAAGATTATTGCCCTGGTTGTATTCAATGAGTGGCGCACCCAATTCACTTGTTTGATATTTTACACTTGACGTTTTTCCATACAAGAGTAGTTTTTTTGAAGGCACATCAAATACCATCGAATCATCGGCATGGTAAGCGATGGGAGCATCGAGCGTATCTTTAGAAGATTTAAATGATAATGTATCCGCATAAACCGTCTCGTTATTAGTAAACTTCGTGGTATCCTTTACTTCGATAATGCCGGGCTGTGACATTTCAGGAATTGCGTTGTTGACAGAATCACCGGAACCCAACAAACTATCCTTTAAATTCTTCAAAGCGATGCTGTCTAATCGCTTCACTGGAATAGTATCTGCCGTTAAACTAATGTGAAAAGTGAAATGATTGGTATCAAATGCGCTGCCATATGACGTTAGAAAAACGAAAACAGGAGCAGTCAGCCAAGCTAGTATATTTTTTGTCTTACCTTTGTAGAG
>JACMPR010000035.1 GCA_014377385.1 Ferruginibacter sp.
CAGGAGGTGAACCAATATTGTATGGGCAGTTTTGATGCATTGTCCGCTTTTTCGGTGCAGGAAGCAGACCCTTCAAAAGCATCAAAACCATTTGATCGGGATCGGGACGGACTGGTACCAAGTGGCGGCGCAGCAACTGTAATATTGGAAAGCCTTGATTCCGCACTTAAAAGAGGTGCAAATATTTTGGCAGAGGTAGTTGGATATGGATTTTCTTCTAATGGTGGCCATATTTCTAATCCATCGGTGGACGGACCGGTAAGGTCATTGCACATGGCATTAAAAGATGCTGGCGTGAGTGCCGGGGCAATTGACTACATTAATGCGCACGCTACCTCAACGCCAACTGGAGACACAAGCGAAGCAAAAGCATTAAATGAAGTGTTTGGACAATTCAAGCCTTATGTAAGCTCGACAAAATCCATGACGGGCCACGAATGTTGGATGGCGGGTGCAAGTGAAATTGTATATTCTATGCTGATGATGCAAAATGGTTTCATTGCCCCAAATATCAACTTCGAAAACCCCGATGAAGATTCCGCAAAATTGAATATTGCAAAAGAAACCGTTGAAAAAGAAATAAATATATTTTTGTCGAATTCTTTTGGTTTTGGAGGAACAAACTCCTCGCTGATTATAAAAAAATTTATTTAAATACCCGTTTATGACTAACGAAGAAATTATCGCAAAGATCAATGGGTTCCTCGTGGAGGAATTTGAAACCGATGCAGCCAAAATTATACCTGATGCAAATCTCAAAGACACGCTTGAGTTAGACAGCCTTGATTACATTGACCTGGTTGTGGTGATCGAAAGCAACTTTTCCTTTAAGGTAAAACCAGAAGATTTTGTAGGCATCGCAACCTTCCAGGATTTTTATAATTATGTTATTGATCGTGTAAATTCTAAAGAGCTTGTATAATGCCATCCTGGCAAGGTAAATCAAAAGCGTCTCCATTGGGTTACCGCATTTTTGTATGGGTTTTAAGAAACTTTGGTGTTATGCCGGCATACGTACTGTTGAGGACAGTTGTATTGCACTACCTGCTTTTTTCATACAAATCATCCAAACCCATCTATTACTACTTTCATAAAAAACTTGGTTTAAATGTTATAAGCTCTCTTTTAAAATTGTATAGTAATTATTATAGCTTTGGTCAAAGTATAATTGATAAGGTGGTATTGATGGCGGGCTTACCGAATAAATTTACTTTCAATTTTGACGGGGAAGCAAATCTCCGTAAAATGGTTGAGTTAAAGAAAGGAGGATTATTGTTAAGCTGCCATATCGGGAATTGGGAAATTGCAGGTAATCTCCTGAAGCGTCTTAATACCAAAGTGCACATTGTGATGTTTGATGGCGAACATGAAAAGATAAAAAAAATTGTAAACGATGTAACCGGTGAAAGAAGTGTGCATGTAATCACCATTAAAAATGACCTGTCCCATATTTACGAGATTAGCGATGCTTTCAAAAACAACGAATTGGTTTGCATGCATGCCGACAGGTTCCTGGAAGGAAACAAAACATTGACTGCAAATTTTTTAGGAGAAAACGCACGATTTCCCATGGGTCCGTTTGTGTTGGCCACTACCTTCAAAGTACCCGTATCGTTTGTATTCGCTATGAAGGAAACCCCGCGCCACTATCACCTTTTTGCAGGTAACATTAAAGAGTACAACGGTGTAGCCGGCAAAGCTTCGGCAATGCAGGCAATGTTAAATGACTTTGTAGCCGAAATGGAAACGAAGGTTAAAAAATACCCCGTACAGTGGTATAATTATTATAATTTTTGGAAACAATAATTTCAGCATCAAGCTAATCACCCAAATGTTATCAAATCAAAGCCGCCGTTTAAATTATATCCTGGTTAATAAATGTTAGTTACAAAAGAAAATATCATTTCACTGATTCCGCAAAAAGCACCCTTTGTAATGATTGATCGTTTGCTTTACTCCGATGAAATTAGCACGCAAACGAGTTTCCGGGTTAGCGAAGACAATATATTTTTGGTTGACGGCATCCTTGCCGAACCGGCTCTGGTGGAGAATATTGCACAAACAGCAGCAGCAAGGGCCGGGTGGGTCACCCAAAAGGAAAACCTGCCAGTAATGGTTGGATATATTGGTGCAATAAAAGATCTTGAGATATTTAATTTGCCAAAAATAAACGATATCTTAGAAACGGAAATCATCATCAAAAACCAGGTTTTCGACGTAACTCTTATAGAGGGCACGGTTAGGTGCGACGGCATAGTAATGGCCAAATGCGAAATGAAAATTTTTATTATTCAACCAAAATAGTCACGCTCATGAATCGTACAAATAAACTCAGTTGGCTGCTGGCGGCACTGTTATTTTTAAGCGTTGAGTTCGCAGTAGCTCAAACCAAAGAAGATCTTTTAGCCGGAACTGCCGAAATAACGTGGCTTGGTATGGATTTTACAAAAACGAAATTTATCGGCGCTGCCACGCAGTTTAAAGATGCTGGAGAAATCACCAATGCGGAATTCAGGGACAAATATGTCACTGGCTGGAACCAGCTTTTTGTCAATGAGCAAAAAAAATACGATGTGGCCAAAGTCGTTCACAGAACAGATGTCCGGTATGCCATGGAAGTAACAGAAAAAACAAACAACGGCATTAAGAGGGATTTCTTTTCAAATAACCCGGATGAGTACATGACACTCGATGCGGCTAAGGTTGAAAGTCTGGTAAAAAAATACAATTACCTGGGCAAAACCGGGATCGGACTTATCTTTTTCATTGAGGGCATGAGTAAGGGAAAAGACCAGGCATCTGCATGGGTAGCATATGTTGATATGGGCAAAAAAACAGTCTTGATGTCATCGCATGTTACGGGCAAAACCGGCGGTTTTGGATTTAAGAATTACTGGGCAAAAGCATTTTATAATATTTTAAAAGATTCGGATTACAAGGATTGGAAGTAAAAACCCTTGGTCGTTGGCCAACGTAGTTGCAAACGCTCGGTAATAAAGTATTGTACAATTTCCGGGACCTCTCGCAGGTCCCGGAAGAATTTTAGGAGAGGTTAGGGTAACAAATATTATTGACTGATCAGGCGTTGATAACTTTCCCGAAAATTGACCCCGGAAAATGTTGAAACTTAAATTGGTCGATAACAAAAATAAAAGAGGGGCGCTCAAATCTTCATGCTGATATACGATTGAAAAAAACACTAAAGCATACCACCGCGTTCGAAGTAAAATTTAGTGAAGCCGATTCGCTGGGAATTGTATGGCATGGGCATTATATTAGATATTTTGAAGATGGAAGAGAAGCTTTTGGGAAAGAATATGGCATAGGTTATCTTGCCTTTTATAAATACGGATTTGTAATACCGATCGTGAATGCTCAATGTGATTATAAAAAATCATTGCGTTACGGCGACACAGTAAAAGTAGAAACCGAATTTATTCCTACTGACGCGGCAAAAATGGTATTTCAATACCGCTTGTTCAATGCAGAAACAAATGAGCTTGTAGCAACCGGATCTACCATACAGGTTTTTTTAGATAAGGAAGCCAATTTACTCCAACTGGCAACACCAACTTTTTTTGACGAATGGAAAAAAAAATACGGGCTCTGATAAAGCCGCAGATATGAAAGATGTTTTTGTAGTATCAGATAATATATTTTCTCCCATTGGTTTCACTACCGGTGAAAACCTGGCTAGCCTGAAAAATGGTATTTCCGGGGTAAAGCAGCAGGTCGGCCTTTCTATGTCGGACCAGCCCTTTTATGCGGCACTTTTTGATCCTAACCTTTTCTCGACTGATCATCACCGTTATACCAGCTTTGAACAGTTACTCATTAATTCAGTTGCAAGCGCCATTGAAAATTCGAAGGTTGACCCCGGAGATAAGAAAACGGTTCTTATTATTTCATCTACAAAGGGAAATATCAGTTTACTGGAGACAGGAAAATATGATCCACAAATAAAACACAGGATTGCATTGCACGCTTCTGCAAAGTTGGTGGCCGCTCATTTTAATTTTGTGAACACACCTGTTGTTATATCCAATGCCTGTATCTCCGGTATCCTGGCCATACTCACAGGTATGCGGCTGATTCAATCCGGGCAATATAAAAATGCCGTTGTTGTTGGAGCGGATGCTCTTTCTAAGTTTATTTTATCCGGCTTTCAATCATTCCAGGCAGTAAGCCAGGAGCCGTGTAAACCATTTGACGTAGCGCGCAATGGCATTAACCTGGGCGAAGGTGCTGCAACAGTTATTCTTTCTTCTAATAAAAAATATGAAACAGCTATAAAGATCGCCGGTGGTGCAGTAAGCAACGATGCCAATCATATTTCGGGCCCCTCACGCACGGGCGAAGAATTATGTAGCGCAATTAAAAAGGCGCTGGAACAGGCGACTCTTTCAGCAAGCGAAATTGACCTTATCTCTGCTCACGGAACAGCTACATTATACAATGATGAGATGGAAGCAAAAGCCATTAACCTTGCCGGTATGCAGGCAGCGCCGGTAAACAGTTTAAAAGGATTTTACGGCCATACGCTCGGCGCCGCAGGAATCATTGAATCAGTAATCGCTATACATTCATTAAAAGAAGGAATTTTATTTCCAACCAGGGGGTTCAATAACATCGGGGTTTCGGTACCCCTGAATATTTCAAACAAAATCCAAACCGGGGGCTCTTATAAAAATGCCCTTAAAACTGCATCGGGATTTGGGGGCTGTAATGCTGCACTGGTAATGTGCAGACAATAAAATTATTTTAAACTTAATACCTTACTGAATGTTATTTTTTAAAGAGGATAAAAAGACTGCCTTTCAGGCCAAAGAAGCAGCGCAATGGATAGCCTTCGGTCCCGTCGTCTTCCAGGTTGCAAGGGTATTAAGAAATTCCGGGATATTAAAATTGATTGAGGACAGTGGAAAAGAAGGGCTGCCTATCACTACGATTTCAGAACAAATAAAATTGCCCGTTTATGGCGTTAGGGTTTTACTGGAATCTGCATTGGGCATCGGGCTGGTTATAGAAAACAATAAACATTACAGCATTACTAAAACAGCGCATTTCATTTTGCACGATCCGCTTACCATCACCAATATGGATTTTGTTCATGATGTTTGCTACAAGGGGCTTTTTTCATTAGACAAAAGTATCGAGACGGGGAAACCCATTGGCCTTAAAGAATTTGGAGAGTGGAAAACAATCTACGAAGGATTGTCTCAACTACCGCAACATGTACAGGAAAGTTGGTTTAACTTCGACCACTTTTTTTCTGACGATGCATTTAAGCAAGTGCTTCCGTTGGTATACAAAAATGAAATTAAAAAACTGTTAGACGTAGGTGGAAATACCGGAAAGTGGGCGATTGCATCTGTGAATCATAAGCCGGATATCCATGTTACTATCATGGATCTTCCCGGTCAGTTAAATGTTGCAAAAAATAAAATTGAAACACTTGGTCTGAAAGACCGTGTCTCTTTCAGCGCCGCCAACCTGCTGGATAAAACGATCGCTTTTCCAAGAGGTTTTGACGCGATCTGGATGAGCCAGTTTCTTGATTGTTTTTCGGAAGAGGAGATCATTTCCATCTTAACAAGAGCCGCAAAGGCTTTAAATAACGACGGGTTTGTATTTATAATGGAACCCTATTGGGATCTCCAAAAGTATGAGATCGCTGCTTTTTGTCTGCAGCAAACCTCTGTTTATTTCACTGCTTTGGCAAATGGCAATAGCCAAATGTACAGCGCAAAAACTTTTTTTCGCTGCATACACGAAGCAGGTTTAGAAATAGCAGAACAGGTTGATAATATTGGATTGAGCCAGACGTTACTAAAGTGTAAAAAGAGAAATTATAACTGATAATAATCTCCTTTAAATTTACTCTCGCCTTTCCTTTGTAGAGGTGCGCAGATGCGGCCAGGGGAATTTATTGAGAAAAGTTATCCTCCTCACAAAGAATAAGGTTAAAATATAAAAAATGAAAACAGAAAAGGTTGATGTTTTGGTGATCGGCGCAGGTCCTGCAGGAACTGTTGCCGCATCCATCGTTAATAAGGCGGGCTTTAATGTTAAGATCGTAGAGAAACAATTGTTTCCCAGGTTTGTAATCGGCGAAAGTTTGTTGCCACGTTGTATGGAAGCACTTACGGAAGCAGGTTTTGTAGACGCAGTTAAAGAAAGGGGTTTCCAGGAAAAATTTGGGGCTAAGTTTGTAAAAAATGGTAAAGTGTGTGATTACTTTTTTGCCGATCAGTTTACACCCGGCTGGACGTGGACCTGGCAGGTTCCCCGTGCAGAATTTGATAAAATACTTGCAGATGAAGTACAGAAAATGGGCGTTCCCGTTAGTTACGAAACAAGTGTAACGAATATCGTTTTTAATGGTTCCGATTCAGTTGCCACGGTAGAAGATATCATTGGCAATCAAACTCAGATAGAAGCAAGGTTTATCATAGATGGCAGCGGGTACGGCAGGGTTATTCCAAAATTATTCAATATGGATAAGCCCTCCAACCTTCCCACACGCAAAGCATTGTTTTCCCATTTCATTGACGTAAAACGCTCAATGGATGATGAGCCCAACCGCATAACTATTATTGTGCATGAACCCGGTATCTGGATTTGGGTGATTCCTTTTTCAAACGGAATTACGTCATTGGGCTTCGTTGGCGATCCTTCCTTCTTCAAAAAATACCAGGGAACACATGACGAAATGTTAAGGGAAATGATCTCTACCCAACCCTACCTCGCAGAAAGATTTGAAGAAGCCGAAATGGCGTTTGAAACCAAAACACTGGAATCCTGGTCAAGTACCACAGAAAAATTTTACGGGGAAGGATTTGTACTCACCGGTAATGTCACAGAATTTCTGGATCCCGTTTTTTCTTCAGGCGTAACACTGGCAACTGTTTCCAGCCAGACAGCGGCGCACCTCGTAATTAAAAAACTTCATGGCGAAGCGGTAGATTGGGAAAATGAATACACCAAAGTAATGATGCAAGGGGTAAATACATTCCGTTCCTATGTAATGGCATGGTACGAAGGCACCCTGGATACTATTTTCTTTGCTGAAGAGCAGGACCTGAAAATTAAGAATATGATATGTTCTGTATTGGCCGGCTATGTGTGGGACACCAATAATCCTTATGTAAAAAACCACGAGTTTGGATTAAAAAAACTTGCCCGCCTTATTGAAGTCAGGAACAGGATCACCGCAACAGCCGCACAAATATAAGTGTTGCAGATAAAGTCCTATATAAGTTCAAATTGTGTTATTGACGACGGAATTGTTTACAAAAACGGCAAAGCTGTATTTGAAAACCGGGAGGCAGGGGTACAGGATTTTTTACAGTCTGTGTACCAGCACTTCGGCATAAAATATCCTAAGTTTTACAAAATGGATAACCTGAGTAAACTAGGTTGGCTGGCTGCAGAAATTTTATTAAAAGATAATTTCGATGCGGGAGAATATAAACCGGAAGACGTTGGATTGATACTGGCAAATGCAAATTCAAGCCTGGATACCGATATCAGGTATTACGAAACAGCCAAAGAAATTGCCAGCCCATCTTTGTTTGTGTATACATTACCCAATATTATGACAGGTGAGATATGCATCCGCCACAATTTTAAGGGGGAAAACGCTTTTTTTATATTCGAAAAATTTGACGCCGGTTTTATACAGGAATATGTAAACAATCTTCTCAATAATAATAACTTGCAGGCTTGTATCTGCGGATGGGTAGAGCTGCTGGAGGATCAGTACAAGGCAGTGTTGTTCCTGGTAGAAAAAACAACGGGCGCAGAAATGGCAATGCCTTCCAATATTTTCACGATAGAAAACATACTTAAAATATATCAATTAGAAAATGGATAAATTAATGTCAGATCTGAAAACACAGATCATTGCCCAATTGAACATGCAGGACGTGAAACCCGAAGATATTGGCGACGACCAGCCGCTTTTTGTGGATGGGCTTGGATTAGATTCTATTGATGCGCTGGAGCTGATTGTTTTATTGCAACAACATTATAAGATCAAACTTTCTAATGCAGAAGATGGTCCCAAAGTTTTTCAGTCAGTACGAACTATCGCTGAATATATTACTGCTCACCAAAACCAGGCTGCATAAATGAGCACAACTGTTTTCATTGTTGGTGTGGGCGCTATTTCTGCAATTGGTGATAATGTTGCCGGTTGCCTCGCTTCGTTTAAGAAAGGAAAAGCGGGTATAGGTGATATGGTTTATCTAGATTCTGCCTATAAGAATAAAATTCCTGTGGCGGAAGTTAAACACACGAATGAACAACTTGCTGCTCTTGCAGGAATGTCTCCGAAAATTAGCCGTACGGCTTTACTTAGTTCGATAGCAGCAAAGGAAGCGATGGATGATGCCGGTATTAGCAATATGGATGCCTTGCGCACAGGCTTTATATCGGCTAATACAGTGGGAGGAATGGATAAAACAGAAAATTTCTTTTCCGAATTTCTTTCCAACCCCGGCAAAGGAAAATTAAGGAACGTTGTTAACCACGAATGCGGCAGCGTTACCGAACTGGTTGCCGATCAACTCGGAATTAAAAATTATGTAAGCACCATTAGCACCGCCTGCTCTTCTTCTGCCAATGCCATTTTTCTTGCAGCAAGAATGATCCGGCACAACATGTTGGATGTAGTGATAGCAGGTGGCGCCGATGCCATTACTAAATTTACTCTCAACGGTTTCAATACCTTAATGATACTTGATAGCGACTACTGCAAACCGTTTGATGAGAACCGGAAAGGCCTAAACCTCGGAGAAGGTGCAGGATACGTAGTGCTGGTATCCGAAAAAATCGCAAAAACATTGCCCAAAAAAGCTTATTGTACCCTGAGTGGTTATTGCAACGCAAACGACGCATACCATCAAACAGCGTCGTCACCGGATGGAATCGGTTCTTATCTCGCAATGGACGGCGCACTAAAGAAAAGCGGTTTGCTACCATCCGACATTGATTATATCAATCTCCATGGCACCGGAACACAGAACAATGATATTGCAGAAGGTACTGCAATAAAAAGACTATTCGATCCGCATTACCCTAAAATGAGTTCTACTAAAACATTTACCGGCCATACTTTGGGAGCATGCGGTGGACTGGAAGCTGTCTTTTCTGCAATGGCCATCCACCATAAAATCATCTATCCCAATCTTCGTTTGCAAACACCCATGAAAGAACTGCCTTTTGTCCCGGAAACAGTACTTGGTGAAAATATAACGGTAAGGCATGCACTATCTAATTCATTTGGCTTTGGCGGAAATTGCTCATCACTCATCTTTTCAAAATTATAAGATGAAAATGTATATCAGGGGAACCGGGAATATTTCACCACAAAAAACTTTTGGAGACGTACCTTTTCTGGAGGAACCTGTTTTATATAACGGCATAAGGCTGACTTGCATAGAGCCGGATTACAAAGACATCATCGATCCCAAAATGATCCGGCGCATGAGCCGCATTATAAGAATGGGTGTGGCGGCTGCTAATGCGTGTTTGCAGGAAGCTGCTATACCTGTGCCCGATGCCATCATCACAGGAACAGCTTACGGATGCCTGCAGGATACTGATTTGTTCCTCACAAAAATGGTGGAACAGAAGGAGGAGTTACTTACGCCTACAGCATTCATTCAGTCAACACACAATACGATTGGCGCACAAATTGGGCTGCTCCTTAAATCCCATAACTACAATAATGCATTTGTTCACCGCGGGTTTTCTTTTGAAAGTGCCTTGCTGGATGGCATCATGTTATTAATGGAGAATGATGCATCGAATGTATTGGTGGGTGCAATTGATGAGATCACAGACAACAGCCATGCTATTTTAAAACGTTTCGGATTATATAGAACAGCGGCTGTTTCCAATATGGATTTGTATAGCACCGTTTCAAGGGGAACAATCGCAGGAGAAGGAGCTACCTTTTTTCTACTGGCAAAGGAACCTTCTTCACATGACTATGCTCAGCTGAACGGGCTGGCAACCTTCTATAAGCCCAAAGATCACGCAGAAACGGAACAGCATATTGTGAATTTTCTGGCAACACATTCAGTACACATCAGTGATATTGACCTTGTCATAATCGGTAGGAATGGCAATGCCAAAGATGACGCCGTTTATGACAGGTTAACACAAACAATTTTTAACACTTCTATATTAGCCAATTACAAGAACTTGTGCGGCGAATACCCCACCGCGGCAGCATTTGCATTGTGGCTTGCAGCAGGTATCATTAAAAATGGAATAGTACCTGCGGTGTTGAATGTATCTAATACGACAGGAAAGACGATGAAAAAAATATTGATACATAATCATTACCAGGATACGCATCACAGTTTACTATTGGTTTCAGCATGCTAACTTTTAAAAATATAAATATACTTTTTGTAAGTGTGCTGTTGCTATTAATTGCTGGCGATATCTTATATGACCTTCCGTTGATAATTTTTCCGATATTGCTGGTACTATATTCACTGATCCTTTTTTATGGTTGTTATTATATTGGATCCAATTTTTTTATGAAGGTTTTCTGTTCTGCAAAAACAGAACGCAAAGAAATTGCCATTAGTTTTGACGACGGCCCTGCAGAAAACTTCACGCCGCTGATATTAAAAACGCTGAAGGAGCACAATGTTAAGGCCGGTTTTTTCTGTATTGGAAATCGTATTGCCGGGAATGAAAACATATTTAAGCAATTGAAAGAAGAAGATCATATTATTGGCAACCACAGTTATACCCATGATTTTTTCTTTGATCTTTTTTCTTCTAAAAGAATGTTACACGAGTTAAAAATGATGGACGGGGATACGGTGAAAATAACAGGTTTAAAGCCAAAGCTTTTCCGGCCGCCGTATGGTGTTATGAATCCCAATCTGCGTAAAGCAATTATAGAGGGTGGATATATTCCTGTTGGCTGGAATGTCCGGTCGATGGATACCGTTATTAAAGACAAAAAAAAGTTATTAAACAAAATTCTAAAGGCATTAAAACCCGGAGCTGTTTACCTGTTTCATGACACCAGTGCGTCAACGGTTGAGATACTGCCTGCATTTATCCGGCAGGTAAAAGAACTCGGATATGAAATAGTGCGCCTTGATAAAATGATGAATTTAGCAGCTTATGCGTAAACCAATATTATTGTTACTGATGATTGTTACCGGGCTTATTTCCAAAGCACAGTATGCGGGGTATACCTTGATGTTGGAGTTGAAAAATTTTAAAACATCTTTTTCTGCCGCTGCACAAAAAACCACCAGTATTAAAAGTGATTTTGTGCAGGAAAAAAATCTCAGTATGCTTTCAGAAAAGATTACATCAAAAGGTAAATTTTGGTTTAAGAAAGACAACCAGGTTCGAATGGAATATAGTGCTCCTTTTCAATATCTCCTGGTGATTAATAAAGACAAGGTATTTATAAAAGATGGGCAAAAACAAAACACCATCAATACAAAATCAAATAAACTATTTCAACAGATTAATAAAATTACAGTGGATTGCGTGCAGGGAAATGTTCTTAACAACCCGGATTTTAAGATCAGGGTGTTTGAAAGTAAAGGTGGTTTCCTGGTAGAACTGACACCCATTTCAAAAGGATTGAAGGATTTTTTTAAGACTATTAACGTGATCATTGACAAGAAAGACTATGCTGTTGCCAGTATTGAGATGAATGAAAATTCTGGCGACAATACAGTCATTCGTTTTTCAAACAAAGAAATGAATACAAATATTCCCGATGCGTTGTTTGCTATTAAGTAGTTGCCTGCTGCTTTTGTTCAGCTGCACCAACGCTTATAAAAATTTGCACCGAACATCAGGTGATATCAATGTGGTACAGCAATTCAAGCCGGTATTTTCCGTGGCATTGTACAAAGCAGAAATTAATGTAACGGGTAATTACCTTAGTGGATTGCTACTCATAAAAAAGATGCCGGACAGCAGTACACGAATGTTGTTTTCCAATGAAATGGGTTTTAAATTCTTTGACTTTGAATTCTCCGGAAAAGGTGATTTTAAAATTCACTATATCCTGGAGAAAATGAACCGGAAAGCAGTAATAAAAACGTTGAGGGGGGATTTTGAACTTGTATTCATGGAACCCCTGGAAACCAGGGATGCTTTTATTGCCGTGAAGGACCAGCCGGTTTATTATGGTTTCCCCCAGGCGAAGGGAATTAATTATTATATCACTGA
>JACMPR010000036.1 GCA_014377385.1 Ferruginibacter sp.
CTCGTTTTTACCACCATGAATCATGCGGACAATGTTCTCCTTGCCGTGAAGGTACAGGCTGGATGGAAAAAGTATTGCATCGTTTAGAATACGGTCATGGAAAGATGAGCGATATGGATTTGTTGGTAGATGTTGCAAAGAAAATTGAAGGTAACACCATTTGTCCGTTAGGAGATGCAGCGGCTTGGCCAGTAGCAAGTGCGATTCTTCATTTTAGAGAGGAATTTGAATGGCATGTTACTAACCCACAATTAGCGGTAAAACAAAATTATGGTTTAGCTCATTACGCGGATGCGTTGCCGGAATTTGCTTAAGGATAATCCTCTTATTATCTGTTACAAAACATAAGTTTTGCGTGAGGGATTGAAGCGGCATCCTTTTTTTGTTATCCTGAGTATTGGTTCTTTTAGCGGAGTCGAAGAGGGAGGGTAAGGAAAACAAAAAAGATACAGCGTAAAGCCCGGCCCTTTTTAGGGACACGCCCAAAATAAAAGATTAAGGATATGCTTCGGCTTATCCAAATAATAGATGAACATTTTAAATTTTTAAAATTGTCTGATAAATTGAAAGTTACTATTGACGGTATTCCCGTTGAAGTAGAGCCAGGAACTTCTATACTGAATGCTGCAAGGCAAATTGGTGGAGATATTGTTCCGCCAGCCATGTGTTATTACTCTAAACTTGAAGGTAGCGGCGGCAAGAGTCGTACCTGTTTGGTGAAGGTGAGTAAAGGTTCTGAATAAGACCCACGCCCAATGCCTAAGTTGGTAGCATCATGTCGTACAGGTGTTATGGACGGCATGGAAGTGCAAAATATCACTTCACCAGAAGTGGTAGAAGCTAGAAAAGGCATTGTAGAGATGTTATTGATAAACCATCCTTTAGATTGCCCTGTTTGTGATCAGGCTGGAGAGTGTCATTTACAAGATTTGGCTTATGAACATGGTGCTGAAGCTACCCGTTACGAGTTTGATCGTAGAACTTTTGATAAAATAGATATTGGCGATAAGATACAGCTGCACATGACACGTTGTATTTTATGCTATCGTTGTGTTTATGTTGCCGATCAAATTACCAATAACCGAGTTCATGGTATTTTAGGTAGAGGAGACCTTGCGGAGATTTCAACTAATATAGAAAAAGCAATTGACAATGATTTTTCTGGAAATGTAATTGATGTTTGCCCGGTAGGAGCTTTAACAGATAAAACTTTCCGATTTAAAAATCGAGTTTGGTTTACTAAACCTGTTGAAGCACATAGAGATTGTCCAACTTGTACTGGCAAAGTAACGCTTTGGTATAAAGGCGAAGAGGTTTTACGAGTAACAGCTAGAAAAGACGAATTTGGTGAGGCTGAAGATTTTATTTGCAACACTTGCCGTTTTGATAAAAAAGCAACAAATGATTGGGTAATTGAAGGCCCGAGAAAAGTTTCTCGACAATCTGTTATCAACTCAAATCATTACGATGAATTACAGCCTGTTCAAGTAGTACAGAAAAACCTGGAGCTGATGGAAGCTAATAAAGAACAATTCGAAAGAGCAACAAAGTTTTAATGGAAACAGCATTTTTAATAGAAAAAATTGTTCTGGTAACTGTATTGTTTACGCTTACTTTAACCATTGCGGCCTATTCAACCTGGGCAGAGCGTAAAGTGGCGGCATGGCTACAAGATAGAGTTGGCCCAAACAGAGCCGGTATTTTTGGATTATTACAGCCCCTGGCTCATGGTGGCAAAATGTTTTTTAAAGAAGAAATTATTCCTTCTGGGGCTAATAAATGGCTGTTTATAGCCGGTCCATCTTTAGCCTTGTTAGTTTCTTTTTTAGGAACTGCTGTTATTCCTTTCGGGCAGGATATTGAACTTTTTGGTAAAATTGTGCCACTCCAGGTAACTGATATCAATGTTGGTATTTTATACATTTTTGGTGTGGTTTCTTTAGGAGTTTACGGCATCATGATTGGTGGTTGGGCTTCTAACAACAAATATTCTTTAATGGGAGCCATTCGTGGGGCATCTCAAAATATCAGTTATGAAATTGCAATGGGCCTTTCCATCATCGCATTGCTATTAGTTACTAATTCACTTAGTTTTAAAGTGATTGCCGAGCAGCAGCATAGCTGGCATTGGAACATCATTTATCAGCCATTAGGTTTTTTAATATTTTTAATTTGTGCTTTCGCCGAGACCAATCGAGTTCCTTTTGATCTACCAGAATGTGAAACCGAATTAATTGGTGGTTATAACACCGAATATTCGGCCTTTAAAATGGGTGCCTACATGTTTGCCGAGTACATTAATATGTTTGTTTCATCGGCAGTAATGGCAACACTTTATTTTGGAGGATACAATTATCCGGGAATGGATTTTGTTAATGAAACTTTAGGAGCAACTTGGGGTCCGTTAGTAGGAGTAGCGGTAATGTTCTTTAAAATTATTGCCTTCATATTCTTTTTTATGTGGGTAAGGTGGACAGTACCCCGTTTCAGATATGATCAATTAATGGATTTAGGTTGGAAAGTTTTAATCCCGCTAGCA
>JACMPR010000037.1 GCA_014377385.1 Ferruginibacter sp.
GCACCTGCTTTAGCACAGGCGGATATTGGTATTGCAGTTGGCAGCGGTAGTGATATTGCCGCAGAAACTGCAGGGATCGTTTTAGTAAACAGCAATCCAAAAGATATTGTGAGTTTGATTTTGTTTGGTAAAGCCACTCACCGAAAAATGATACAGAATTTAATTTGGGCAACCGGATATAATGTAGTGGCGTTACCTTTGGCAGCAGGTGTACTATATCATTGGGGTATTTTATTAAGCCCTGCTGCAGGCGCAGCTTTGATGGCCGTTAGTACCATTGTTGTTGCCATTAATGCAAGTATGCTGAAGGTAAAATAAACGAACTGGATAAACAATGAAATAATAATATAAACACGCTGATGATAGAAAATATTAAATCTTTTTTTTAAACAAATAAAACAAAAATCATGAAAAATGTAAAGATCTCTACAACACGAAAATTCGTTTTAATAATTGCTTCTGTAATGATGCTATTTTATGTTAGTTCCTGCGCCAGGAAAATATCCTTCCAGACATCCTCTGTTGTTCCGGCTGCACAAGGCTCAGTGAAAGTAACAAAGGATAAGAATGAAAATTATAAAATAAAAATATCCTTAATTAACCTTGCCGAACCTACAAGGCTGCAGCCTTCAAAAAGCACCTATGTAGTTTGGATGGAAACAGCTGATAATAGAACTAAGAATATCGGGCAAATCAATAGTTCAACCGGGTTCTTATCCAGTAAACTGAAAGCAGATTTTGAAACGGTAAGTTCATTCAAGCCGGTAAAAATATTTATTACCGCTGAAGATGATGCCAGTATACGGTATCCGGGAATGCAGGTGGTTTTGTCTACAAACAATTTTTAAAGCAAATAATATTTATAATATGGAAACAGAATTTATCGGCAATGAAGTTGAAACTTTACCACCCGAATTATTGCAAAAAATAAATGCTTACTGGCGTGCCGCAAATTATTTATCCGTCGGGCAAATTTATTTGTATGATAATCCCTTGTTGAAAGAGCCGCTGAAACTGGCACATGTAAAGCCGCTGGTGGTAGGCCATTGGGGCACTACGCCGGGCCAAAATTTTATTTACGTGCATCTAAATAGGGTGATAAAAAAATATGACCTCGATATGTTCTATGTTGCTGGACCCGGGCATGGTGGGCCTGCAATCGTTGGCAATGTTTACCTTGAAGGTACCTGGAGCGAAGTGTATCCGAACGTTACACAGGATGAAGCAGGATTAAAAAAATTATTCAAGCAGTTCTCTTTCCCCGGTGGTATTTCAAGTCATGTGGCGCCAACAACACCGGGCTCAATTCACGAAGGTGGAGAGTTGGGTTACTCACTCAGTCATGCATTTGGTGCAGCATTCGATAACCCCGGTTTGATAGTTGCCTGTGTGGTGGGTGATGGTGAGGCAGAAACTGGTCCATTGGCTACTTCATGGCATTCCAATAAATTTCTTAATCCGATTACTGATGGTGCCGTGTTGCCTATACTCCATTTAAATGGATATAAAATAAGCAACCCAACTTTAATGGCACGCATAGAGCATGACGAGCTGGAACAATTTTACAGGGGCTGCGGATGGACACCTTATTTTGTAGAGGGTGATGATCCCGAAACAATGCATCAACTAATGGCGGCCACCATGGAAAAAGTGATTGAAGAAATACACCGGATAAAAAGTAATGCGCATGAAAACAATGATCTAACACGTCCCCGCTGGCCTATGATTATTTTACAATCTCCCAAAGGATGGACGGGGCCAAAGGAAGTTGATGGTGTACCCAACGAGGGCACTTTTCATTCGCACCAGGTGCCGATACTGGTGGATGCTGAACATCCGCAACATGTAGCGCAACTGGAAAGCTGGATGCGAAGCTATAAACCGGAAGAATTGTTTGATACAAACGGCAAATTATTGGCTGAACTTGCCGAACTGGCACCCGAAGGCAATCGCAGAATGGGGGCTAACCCGCATGCAAACGGTGGAATACTGATGCAAGATTTGCATATGCCGGATTTTAGAACGCATGCGGTAAAAGTAACAGCTCCTGGTGCAGTGCTGGGGCAGGACACTATGGTGCTGGGTAAATTTATAAGAGATGTGGCACGGCTCAATCAGCACCAGCATAACTTCCGGGTATTTGGGCCAGATGAAACCATCTCCAATTTGCTGGGAGCAGTATTTGAAGTTACCAACCGTCAATGGGAAGCAAGAGTAGAAGTGAACGATGAATTTCTTGCAACCGAGGGCCAGGTAGTGGATTCGCAGTTAAGCGAACACCAGTGCGAAGGTTGGCTGGAAGGATATTTACTTACAGGGCGTCACGGATTATTCAATTGTTACGAAGCATTTATCCGCATTGTAGATTCTATGTTTAGTCAGCATGCCAAGTGGTTGAAGGTAACATCAGAATTACCATGGCGCAGAAATATAGCTTCCCTGAATTATGTACTCGCTTCACACGTGTGGCAACAGGATCACAATGGTTTTACGCACCAGGATCCGGGCTTTTTGGATCACGTAATCAATAAAAAAGCAGATGTGGTAAGGGTTTATTTACCACCGGATGCCAATTGTCTTTTATCCGTTTTTGATCATTGTTTGCGCAGCAGGCATTATGTAAATGTGGTGGTTGCAGGTAAACATCCGCTTCCTCAATGGCTTACCATGGAACAGGCGGTTATTCATTGTACCGAAGGAATTGGTATCTGGCAATGGGCGAGCAACGACCAGGGTTCAGTGCCGGATGTGGTAATGGCATGTTGTGGGGATACGCCGACACTGGAATTACTGGCAGCAGTTTCTATATTGAGGGAGCATCTGCCAGATCTGAAAATAAGAGTGGTGAACGTAGTTGACCTGATGAAATTACAACCCCATACAGAGCATCCGCATGGGTTGAGTGAAAAAGACTTTGATTCCATCTTCACCAAAGACAAGCATATCATTTTCAACTTTCATGGTTATCCGTGGCTGGTGCATAGGCTTACATATAGCAGAACTAACCGGAACATACATGTGAGAGGGTACAAAGAAGAAGGTACCATTACCACCCCGTTTGATCTGCGGGTACAAAACGACATTGATCGTTTTCATTTGGTAATTGATGTTATAGACAGGTTGCCGGCATTGGGAAGCAAGGGTGCATACCTCAAACAACAGCTTCAGGACAAACTGATAGAACATAGGCACTACGTGCACGAACATGGTAAGGATATGCCGGAAATTTTGAACTGGAAATGGAACAACAATGGATAAACAATTATTGATTTACACCGCAAATGCATTGGTTGCCGGCAGCAAAGGTTTACTGGCGATGGATGAAAGCACGGGCACCTGCAACAAACGTTTTGCTGCATTGGGTATTCTGCAAACGGAAGAATACCGACGTGACTGGCGGGAACTTATTGCCACAACGCCTGGCTTAGGCAAATATATCAGTGGCGCCATTTTATATGATGAAACCATTCACCAGAAAAAGAAAGATGGAACGCTCATTGTTAATGCAATCATCAATGATGGTATTATACCGGGTATTAAAGTTGATATCGGTGCAAAAGCCATGGCTGGTTTTCCGGGAGAAAAAATAACAGAAGGGTTGGACGGTTTGCGGGAACGGTTAAATGAATATTATAAAATGGGCGCCCGCTTTGCCAAGTGGCGTGCCGTAATTGCCATCGGCAATGGTATCCCTACCCGTGCCTGTATAGAAGCCAATGCAAATGCACTTGCCCGGTACGCTTCCTTGTGCCAGGAAGCAGGAATGGTACCCGTTGTAGAACCCGAAGTGTTGATGGATGGCGACCATGATTTGAAGCGTTGCTTTGATATTACGGAACATGTTTTATTAACCGTTTTCGACCAGCTTTACAGGCAAAAGGTGCTGCTGGAAGGAATGCTGTTAAAACCAAATATGGTGATACCCGGTTTGCAATGTTTTGAACAGGCATCGGTAGATGAAGTGGCAGAAGCAACCATACAGTGTCTGTTACAATCCGTGCCTGCTGCAGTTGGTGGTATTGCTTTTTTATCAGGCGGTCAATCGGGAAAAATGGCTTCAGCGCATTTGAATGCCATGCATGTGTGGCATGCAACAAAAATACCGTGGCCCTTAACATTTTCATTTGGCCGGGCCATTCAGCAACCTGCCATGAGTATATGGCGTGGCGCAGAAAGCAACAGACACGAGGCTCAGCAGGCATTGTATCACCGGGTTAAGTGTGATGATGCAGCACGGCGAGGTGAGTACACCGCCGCTATGGAACAGGGATGATACCCGCAAAAAATAACTAATTGAAAAAATAGAAAATCAAATTTTATGACACAGGATAAAATTATAGTAGTGCAAATATTTAACGATGTAATGGACGCTGCTTTGGCAAAGGATAAACTAAAGGAAAATGGCATAGATTCTTTTCTTGAAAATGAAAATCCCATTGGCCTGAACCCTTTAGGCGGAACGGAACTGAAAATTTTTTCCAGGGATAAAGAACAGGCGGAAAAAATTATTGGCGGATAAGGAAATTGTACATAAAGTTACCGACGAAATTTAGAGGAAGTAAAGATTGGGTATTTGTTTGGAACTTTATTGCAACGGGCCGTTTACAAATACAGCTAATGAAATCTAAAGAACCAGATCATATAATTCCAAAAAGATCGGATGAAGAAATGCTTAACACATTGCAAAGGGAAACCTTTGCCTATTTCATAAAAGAAGTAAATAAAAAAACCGGGTTGATTGCCGATAAAACCCAACGGGGATCTCCATCAAGTATCGCGGCAACAGGCTTGGGACTGAGTTGCTATATAGTGGGCGTAGAACGTAGATTTATGACAAGGGCTGAAGCAGTAAAAAGAACCCTTACCGTTTTAAGATTTTTTTATAATAGTCACCAGGGCACCGAAGAGGATGCAACAGGGTATAAAGGATTTTACTATCATTTTTTGAATATGGAAACCGGCAAGCGGGCGTGGAAAAGTGAACTGTCTACTGCAGATACTGCCATATTATTGGCAGGCATACTTACTGCTGGATATTATTACGACGGCGAAAATAAATCCGAAACTGAAATACGTAAACTTGCTCATGAAATGTATGCCCGGGTAGATTGGCAATGGGCTTTAAACGGTAAGGATTCTATTTCACACGGATGGAAACCTGAATCGGGATTTCTTCGTTACCGGTGGAACAATAAATATTCTGAGGCGCACATTATTTACATACTGGCACTGGGCTCACCCACTTTTTCAATTAGTGCTTCTGCCTATAAAAAATGGATAGCAACTTTTGAATGGAAAAAATTATATGATATAGAATGCATTTACGCAGGACCTTTATTTATTCACCAGATGGCGCAAATATGGCTCGACTTCAACGGCATCTCCGATGATTTCAACAAAAAGGTAGGAATAGATTATTTTGAGAACAGCTGCCGTGCAACCCGAATCCAGCAACTATATGCAATAGACAATCCGAAGGGTTATGCCCGCTACGGGAAAAATGGGTGGGGGTTTACTGCAAGCGACGGACCGGGGCCCTGTACAAGAACAGTCAATGGAATTAAGAGAAAATTTTATAATTACAAGGCAGGAGGCGCTCCATTCGGGCCCGATGACGGTACAATATCACCTTGGGCAGTAGTGTCTTCTCTTCCTTTTTTGCCGGATGTTGTGCTCAGCACAATACAGCATGCAACGAAAAGACTTGATTTTGAAAAACATCATCCATTCGGTTTTGATGCCAGTTACAATCCAACCTTTCCGGAAAAGAATACGTTGTCCAATGCCTGGATTTCTCAATGGCAATTTGGTTTAAACCAGGGGCCGGTTATTTTAATGATTGAAAACTATACATCCGGATTGATATGGAACATCATGAAAAAATGCCCATACATTATTAAAGGGCTGCACCGTGCAGGGTTCAGCGGAGGGTGGCTGGATAACATAACAAACAAAGAAACTTAAACCATGAAAATATCAGCTTTAGCAGGAAAGTCCGCACAACAAAACATGTTGGTTAACATTCCAAAGCTTGTTACTGCCTATTATACGGGAATACCTGCTGTATCCGTACCGGAAGAGAAAGTATCCTTTGGCACATCGGGCCACCGTGGATCATCATTCAATAACTCATTTAATGAAAATCATATTCTTGCAATTACACAGGCCATTTGTTTTTATCGCAGGGAAAAAAAGATAGATGGTCCGCTGTTTCTTGGCTTTGATACCCATGCCTTATCAGCACCTGCCTATGCTACCACGATGGAAGTACTGGCTGCAAATAATTTGGAGGTTATGATTGCCATAGGTGATGAATATACTCCGACACCGGCGATTTCACTAGCAATTCTTCAATATAATAAAAATCGAAAAACGGGATTGGCAGATGGTATTGTCATTACTCCTTCCCACAATCCACCGGATGACGGAGGCTTTAAATATAACCCACCCAATGGCGGCCCTGCTGCAAGTGATATTACAAACTGGATCGAAAGAAAATCCAATGAATTGCTTGAGACCAATCTTAAAAATGTAAAAAAAACTTCTTTTGATAAAGCAGTAAAAGCGGTTACCACACACCGGTATGATTACCTGAATAACTACGTCGCTGACCTTGGTAAAATTATTGACATGGACATCATACGTCAATCAAAAATAAAGATGGGGGTTGATCCACTGGGTGGCGCAGGTGTACATTATTGGGAACCCATCGCCGAAAAATATCAGCTTGATTTAACGGTAGTGAATAAAATTGTTGATCCCACTTTTAGTTTTATGACGGTTGACTGGGATGGACAGATCAGGATGGATCCTTCTTCAGCCTATGCCATGCAACGGCTTATAGCAATGAAAGACAATTTTGATATTTCATTTGCCTGCGACACAGATCACGACCGGCATGGCATTGTAACAAAGGGCGCTGGCTTGTTAAACCCCAATCATTATTTATCGGTTGCCGTTTTCTACCTGCTTCAAAACCGCCCGCAATGGGCAACAACTACTGCAATTGGTAAAACCGTTGTTACTACACAATTAATCGACCGTATTGCAACTAAACTGAACAGAAAAATATTTGATGTTCCTGTCGGCTTCAAATGGTTCGTGGATGGCTTGCTGGATGGTTCACTTTGTTTTGCTGGTGAAGAAAGTGCAGGCGCTTCTTTTTCAAGAATGGATGGAACTGTTTGGACAACTGATAAAGATGGATTTATACCCGCATTACTGTCTGCCGAGATCACTGCTAAAACAGGCAGCGATCCTGGTAAAATATACACCGATCTTACTAAAGAATTCGGTAAGCCTTTTTATGACCGCATAGAAGCAAAAGCCACTCCTGAACAAAAAGAAAAATTAAAAAATCTCTCTGCTACACAAATTAAACATACTGTACTTGCAGGAGAAAAAATCAGCAGCACTTTAACTAAAGCCCCCGGAAACAATGCACTGATAGGCGGAGTAAAGGTGATCACTGAGAATGGCTGGATGGCTGCCCGGCCCTCAGGAACAGAAGATATTTATAAAATTTACGCAGAAAGTTTTTTGAGCAAGGAACATCTGAAGAAGATACTGGATGAAGGACAGGGTATTGTAGATAGTGCTTTACATGCATAGCATCTATTAAATGAATCTTACGCCAGGCTATTTTTATAACAGCAACTGCTTACATCTTTTGGTTTTAAAAACATCTTTTAATCAGTTTTTAATTTCCTTTTAATCCGGGTAACAGATGTTTTCAGCAATTTTGATAATAAAAAAAGTATGGACAGTTTGTTCAAAAATGTTCTTGTTGCAACCGATTTTTCTAAGGGTGGAAATAATGCTGTTGACACTGCTATTGAAATATGCAAACAATATAAAGCAGTATTACACTTACTCCATGTAGTTGAAAGCAGGGATTTGGTTGCTAATGGCGGAACGGGTGTACTTTCCGCTGAAGAGATTGGTGAAATTGATTACGAGTCTAGGTCACAGCTCTATAATATTTATGAAACCGTATTACGTACGCATGATATACGTGTACAAATTCATATGCCTGCAGGCGTGCCTTTCAACGAAATTTGCAAGGCCGCATCTGAAATGCCAATCGATTTAATTGTAGTTGGCAAGCATGGTATATCAGGTGAACGCGAATTTTTTATGGGTAGCACTGCCTATTGTGTAATTAAAGACGCTACTAAACCGGTAATAACTGTACCCGAAAATTTTGAGCCCTCCGAATTTAAGAAAATATTATTTCCTGTCAGGCCCGGGATCAACGAAGAGTACGAGATAATCAGGCCGTTATTGAATAAACCGGATAGTTCAGTTCATATGATCCAGGTAAAACCAGATAGTGATCAAATCCCGTTGCCTGCCGAATACCAACTGCAGGAAATTGCTTCATTTTTAAAAAGCGAAGGTGTTATGTATTTTCACTCTTTATACCCATACCCTGATCTTGCATCAAAAGTGCTGGAATTATGTGAATCAACACGGGCTGACTTGATTGTAGTAGATACATTACCGGATAGCCAGTGTTCCCGGTTTGATGCAGGTAACTACATTAAAGAAATAGTGAGTTCAGCTAAAGTTCCGGTATTATGTTTCCGGAGTGGCATCTACATGGCCGGCAAAACAAAAAGGTAGAAGCTTCGGCGAACTCAATCTATGAATGTAACCGGTAGTTATTGAAGAGTTTTTAAAAGCGCTGAAATTCAAATCTGGAAATTTTGCCAGTGCATAGTCAAAGTTATTGTGTTAAAAACAATACGGCTTAAATGCAAAGAGCAACCCTAAGGTTGCCCGTTACATTTTCAACCCCCGTTAAATCCAAACTAAAAAAAATTTAAAGGGCATTGCTTTCCTTTATATGCACTATCAAGAACCCGTTGTAAAAAAAGCAAGCAATCGTTTGTACTTTCATTTTACTGACAAGACAAATATCAAACGGTAAGATTAAAATGTTATTAAAATGAAATTAATTATTGCCAGACTTTTAAACCGGAAAAAAGCAACTGCCTTATTTTAAATTTTTACATAGCGTTTTACTTCCGTAACAAATGCAGCAAAAATTGAACAAAATATTGGAGATAAAAAATGGCTTGACGCTTTACACTACATTTGCTTAATTGCAAAAGACAGATTATTTCCGGCTTTGAAATACCCGCATCAATCCGGAATTTCTGCATGGCAGCAACAAGTTTGTTAACCCTTCAAGTTTAAGCTAAAATGATAAGTGCACTCGTCTTTTAATAAATTACAAACAAATCATGGAAGAAATAAAAATACTTTTGATTGAGGACGAAAAGAAAATTGCGGACACGCTTTCCAAAGGGCTTTCGGAATTGAATTATCATGTGAAGACAGCATACGATGGCAAGATCGGCCTGCGTCTTTTCGATGCAGGTTCTTTTAACCTGGTCATTACAGATATCAATCTTCCCGGTATAAACGGATATGATTTATGTAAAACTATCCGCAGCCGTAACCAGCATGTACCTATAATAATGCTGACAGCGTTGGGAGCAACTGACGATAAGATTGAGGGTTTTGACGCCGGCGCAGATGATTACCTGGTAAAGCCTTTTGAGTTTAAAGAGTTGCTGGTGCGTATAAGGGCTTTATTAAAACGCACACTGAATCAGCAGTTACCAACGGGGAATATTTTGAAAGTTGCAGACCTGGAACTGAATGTAGACAGTATGGAAGTAACCCGTGACGGAAAGCCGATCAATCTTACTGCCAAAGAATTTCAGCTGCTGGAATATTTTATGCGAAACAGAAACCGCGTTGTGTCAAGGGCGGATATCGCTGAAAGGGTTTGGGATTTGGACTTTGATACAAAAACCAATGTTATTGACGTTTATGTCAATTTTTTGCGTAAAAAAATTGACAGGGAATTTGAGCAAAAATTAATTCAGACGCAGGTAGGTATGGGATACATTATGAAAGAGAAATAGCCAGGATGAGTATTAAATATAAAATAGCCTTTTTGTTCTCGTTATTGGTAACGATTATCCTGACAGTTGTCAGTTTATCTGTTTTTTTTTTTAGTGCAAGAGAGCGGGATAATGCTTTTAAAAAAAGATTGAAAAACCGGGCTTTAAGCACCGCCAATGTATATGCAGATATCAGGGATAAGAATTTCTCGGTGTTGAAAAGGATGGATGCGGCTGCGGTGGCATCTTTGTATAATAAAAGCATTACAATTGCAAGTTATAATGATGTACTTGAATATATGTTTTCTGATACCGCAGGCGATTCATTGTACCTGTCACGGGATGTTATAGAGCGGGCAAAAATTGATAATGAATATTTTTTTTCGTATCAGAAAAAGAAAGCCATTGCTATTCATTATGTTGATGGTGAGAGCAACTTTATTGTAGCAGTTGCTGCAGCCGATATAGATGGCCGGGAATATTTGCAGCAACTGAGAAAGATACTCTTTATTGCTATAGTACTTGCGGTAACGTTTTCTTTTTACGCAGGCATCATCTTTGCCAGAAATATCATCAATCCCATTAAAAGAATTATTGGCGACGTAAACCTGATTACATCCAACAATTTTTCGCAGCGGATAAAAATAAATAAAGCAAATGATGAACTAACTAAACTAACATTAACATTTAACAGCTTGCTTGATCGTTTACAGGATTCCTTTGCCATTCAACGGCGGTTTATTTCCAATGCCTCTCATGAATTATCCACGCCACTCACATCTGTTTCCACCCAGCTGGAAGTGGCATTGCAAAAGCCCCGAACCTCGGAAGAGTACCAGGCGGTACTGGTAAGTGTGTACGAAGATATCCGGGAATTGCAGTTATTAACCCACAGTCTGCTTGACATTGCAAAGACAGGCTCCCAGGGAAGTATAGATTTGCATGAAGTGCGGCTGGATGAAGTTTTGCTGAAGGTCATTTCTGAAGTTCAAAAACAAAATGAGGGGTTTAAGGCCATGCTCAGTTTTGAAACTTTTCCTGACGATGAGCAATTATTTACAGTCTTTGGAAATTCGAACCTGCTTTACATCGCCTTGAAAAATATAATAGAAAATGGTTGTAAATATTCTGATAACCGTCAATCTGCTGTTTCAGTAGTATTTGATAAAGCGTATATTTTTATTAAAGTTGTCAATAGTGGTGATGTTATTGCAGAAGCCGATATCCAAAATATATTTCAACCATTTTTCAGAACGGATTCTGCCCAGCAAAAACCAGGCTTTGGTTTGGGCCTTACCTTAACAAGGCGGATACTATTTCTTCACAAAGGAAACATACGGGTGGAATCAAACCTTGAAAAGGGTACCATTTTTACCATTCAGCTTCCCAATATGCTTGCTAAAGTTTAATTTTTTAATTGGGTTTTAAGTAAGCTTTAATAAGTTACACGCACCTTACATAAAAATTGCATGATGGGTAAGAGTCACCTGAAAAAATATTTGTTGACTGGGAACGCAAATTCAATTTCCGCTTTTTCGAATGCTTCAAAAATAGCAAGACATATGGCCTGTTACATGTCCATATATTTTACATAATCTGCGGAACTAAGGTAATAGCCTATTTCGTAGTTGATGCTGAAATCTCCAAAAGACTTCAGGTGTACCCGGCTATCCTGTTAATTGAGAATGAATTTAATTGGTGCAATGATAGCTGGCTGAAATTACCGGAAGATTAAAATGGGATTAAAGACTTATTACCATCGTTGTTGAACAAGCTACCGGCATTTGCTCAATTGAAATTTAACCCGATTTTAATATCAGCTTAATCCAGCTTTTAATACTGCCATGTAATGTTGTAATATAATTTAATCATCATGAAAAAACTATTTAATAAAATTTTAGTACCTGTTGATTTGTCGGCCCGGTCTAAACCGGCTGTAGAAAAAGCAATTGAAATTGCAAGACAGTATAACTGCCATATCCATTTGTTGCATGTATCCAGCCTTTCGTCATTGGCAACAGTTGCTATGGCAGAAGGGCACATGATTGTTCCTGCTATTAATGTTGACACCAGGCAGGAATTAAACTACCAAATGAACAGACTGGTGAAATATGTTCAATTTTTGTCAGCAAATTCCTTCTACGTATCCGGCAGTATACAGGGAGGAACATGGAATGAATCAGTTGTTGATTTTGTTTGCGATAACAACATCGACCTTGTGCTGATCGGGCAAAACAGGAGCACATTGACCAAAAGTAAAATGTATGTAAATCCCGACTTCATCGCAGAAAAAACAAATATTCCGGTGATTACTATACCTTCTAACAGAAGGCTCACCAAGCTGTATTCAATTGTTATTCCGGTCACCAATTTTTTGCCTGTCAGAAAATTAATGTACGGCGTGTACATCGGTTCGTTTTATAATACCACCATAAAATTATTGGGTATTGAAAATGAGCGAATGAAAGAACAGGTGCAATATTATCTCGCAAAATCTATGCAATTAATAACAGATAATTGCGATGTACGGGTTGAAACCGAAATTATTTTAAGTGAAAATGTAGCGGAGGCCGTCAATGAGTTCGCAATGCTTCAGTCTGCAGACCTCGTTATTGTGAATCCAGGAACACAAACCAAGATGCCCGGTTTTTTTTCGTCTTTGTTAGGTAACATTCTTCAAAAATATTCTGCTCCTCCCATACTTGCCGTAACTCCAGCCTGATTATTTGATCATCTTAAAAAAACGCTATTAAATTAATTATATGAAAAAGTTATATGTTATACTTACACTGATCCTGCTAAATGCAATTGCCTTAAAGTCGCAAACCATTGATGACGCCAGGAAAGATGTGTATTACGCAAAATATAAGTCCGCGAAAAATATATTGCAGTCAACACTTTCAAATGACAAAGCTTCACCCTATGCCTGGTACTGGCTAATGGAGGTTTATCTGAAAGAGAAAAATATTGACTCCGCCAATAAGATTGCCTCAACAATACCTGCACCGTTGCTGGAACAAAGATCAATGAAAGACAATCCGCTGGTGTTTATTGGGCGGGCACATGTATTGCTTGATTCGGGTCTTACAACTGAAGCCAGGAGCCAGATGGACGAGGTGTTAAAAGCGGGTAAGTATAAGAATCCCGTTGCACTCCTGGCAGCAGCCCGGGCTAACATTGAAAGTAAAAACGGCGATGTGCCGTGGGCCCTGGAGTTGCTTGGCCAGGCGGTAAAAAAAGACAAAAAAAATGCGGAAATATATACTGCAATAGGAGATGCATATTTTAGAATGACCGACGGGGGCAAAGCAATTATCAATTATGATCAGGCCATCGCATTGAACCCATCATATGCAGAGCCTATGTATAAAACAGGGGTAATTTATAAGACTCAAAAAAACAAGGAAATATACCTTGAGAAATTTACAAAGGCTTATGAAATGGATAGTGCATATCTACCGGCACTATACGAATTATACTACTACTATTACTTTACAGATGTTGTAAAAGCAAACCAGTTTCTTAACGCCTACATAAGGCACGCCGATGCTGACCCCATGCATGGATATATGATTACCGACCTTCAGTATGTATCTAAAAAATATAAGGAGGCCATTGCAGGCGCTGACAGTATTTTAATGGCAGAGGGCAGCGAGGCACAGCCGCGGCTATATAAACTAGTTGCCTATAGCAAAGCTGCACTGGGTGATTCTACTGCGGCATTGCAATACATGAACACCTATTTTGACAAGCAGGATACGGCACAGATAGTTGCAAAAGATTACGAGTTAAAAGCTAACCTGCTTGAAAAACTAAGTCCGGATAAAGCAGAAGCCATTGTGTGGTACAGAAAAGCCCTTGCTGCTGACAGTAATAAAAATGAAAAATTGAATTACATGATAGCGCTTGCTAACATACAACAAGAACTTGGAAACAGGGAAAGAGAATCAGTTTGGCGGGAAAGGGTATATGAAAATAAAAAGAGCCCGACAAACCTGGATATTTACAAATGGGGCATGGCTTTATACTCTGCCGAAAACTTTGAAAAAGCTGACAGTGTTTTTGCATTGTATGAGTCGAAATATCCGGACAAGGTTCATGGTTATCTATGGCGGGCACGAAGCAACGCATCAATTGATACAACAATGGAAAAGGGGCTTGCAGTGCCGCATTATAAAGGCTTAGTGGAAGTTGCTATTAAAGACTCTGTAAAAAATAAACCCTTATTACTGCGGGCATATCAATACCTTGGCGCTTACGAAGCCAACGTTACAAAAGATTACGCCGCATCGCTGGAGTATTACAGCAAAATTCTTTCACTGAATCCTGAAGATACAGAAGCTGACAAAAATGCTAAAATTTTGGAGAAGTGGATTAAGGATGGTAAGGGTAATAATTGAAAATTATTAAAGCCTGCCGGGACAGCATATTTCCCGGCGGGTTAATTTTTCGATACTAACAACCGATTGAATAAAATTTAAATCTTAATAAATGAGCAGTGAAATAAAAATTAAAATTCCGGTTAAGTTCGACACGATTAATTCCAATGACCTGAGTGAATTGATTTGGTGGTCTGCTCATTTGGGAGTTGGCCCTGAAAAGCTTTTATCAGCAATTGACCATATTGGAAATTCTGTTCAGGAAGTACGGAAGCATATAGGATTAAGAAACACTGAAGGCAATCAAAAGCTTAGGTAATTTTCTTTGTTTATAAATGATTAGCTGCCTGTGGATTAACCGGCACTTTTTTACGTGCAGGTAACAATAGAATGTGTATTCTGGTGAGGCCGCATGTTGTATTTGTTTGCTATGCTTCTTCATACAAATCTCCCTGCTCCGCTAATATCTCCATGTATTTATTAAAGAGTTTGGTTTTAGAAATAAAACCTTTGAATTTACCTTCATTATCAAGTACCGGCAAATACCAGCTTTGTGTGACATCAAATTTTTCCAGTACAGTATGCATATCATGCTCCTGCAGTAAAATAGCGGCCGGCCTTTTCATTAATGCTTTCACGGAAACTTTATCAAATTCATCCGGGTGAAATAGCTTTTGTTTGATATCATTTAATTCAATGATGCCGGCAAATTTCCCATTATTATCAACTACAGCAAAAATATTTTTCTCACTTCGTTTTATTACTTCAACCAGTTGTTTTAATTTCTTATCAATACAAATACTCTCGTAATTATCCTGCAGCATTTCATCCAGCCGGATAGAAGTGAGTATATTTTTTTCTTTTTTTTGCGTGAATATCTGCCCTTCCATCGCCAGCTTCTTTGTCTCCATTGAATGGGGTTCGTACGATTTTACAATAAAAAAGGAAATAGAAGAAACAAGCATCAGCGGTATAAATAATTCATAACCGTTAGTGATTTCAGCAATTAGGAAAATAGCTGTCAACGGGCAATACATCACGCCGCTTAAAACACCTGCCATGCCCACCAAACTAAAATTTCCTGCTGGTATTTGAATCCATGATATACTGTTCAAAATCTTTGAAAAAAAGAACCCTAAATAAGAACCTGCAAAAAGTGAGGGAGCAAAATTTCCGCCGTTACCACCAGCGCCGATGGTAATGCCTGCAGCAACCGGCTTGATTAAAACTATGAAAGCGGTAAATGCAATCAGGCCCCAATTTTCTCCAAGCAACGAAAAGAAACCGGTATTATCTGAAAAAGATTTGAATGCTCCGTTAGCTACCAGTTTTACGCTTCCATATCCTTCTCCAAATAGTGGCGGAAACACAAAATAAATAGCAAGCCTCCCACGGCGGCCTTACCGTAACTTTTCATGGTTCAGCTGTGCACTTTTCTTTCTGTGCCTTTAAAAATGCGGGCGTAATAGAGGGAAGTAAATCCGGCAAAGATGCCCAGCAAAATGTAAAAAGGAACATTTTTATAATCAAAGTTTTGCTTGAGTACAAAATTAAAAAGCGAAGCTTCTGCCAGTATTATTTTTGAGCACAGGGCACCTACCACTGAAGAAATAATAAGCGGTTTAAAATAACTCATTACGGTTTCTGCCAACAACACTTCAACAGCGAATATCACTCCGGCTATAGGGGCGTTGAATACCGCAGAAATACCTGCTGCTGCCCCACAGGCAATTAATAAAGTGCGTTCCTGGTAGTTTAATTCACTAATCCTCGACACATTTGAACAATAGCAGATCCTGTTGCAACGATGGGGGCTTCCAGGCCGACTTTTACAGAACTTGTTACAACATGCAGATAAGTATGGTTTAAGGGTATAAAAGAAGAACGCCTGACAATGGCCTTCAGTACCATTGCAATTCCTTTTTCAATTGCTCCGCCAAAGAAAACATTGACGATTGCAACAGTGATTAAGAGAACAATGGCAGGAAAAAGTAAAAAGGCAAAATCTGAGACTGGCATTTCTTGTATCCAAAGCTGCAGGTGATGAACCAGTGTTTTAAGCAGAACCACGGCCAAACCTGATGTTGGCCCGGTGATGGTTGCAATAACCATAATGACCTGCATACGGCTAAGCCGGGAACGGAGAAAATGAATTGTATGATGGTAAAATTTCATTGATACTATTTAATTAGTCCGATTCGTTGATGCTGAATTTAGCTTGTATTAAAGGGTTTTTAAATTGATGGCTGTGTACCACCATGTATAAAAATGGAATCTAAGGTGTATAACAAATCAGTTTTTTAAAATCAACTGGATATCATTTTGATGCAATCTTACTTTCAGCCAGTTTTCAATTTTAGCTTTTTCTTTTACAGCTTTTTTTAAATTACCAGACAATACCACTAAGAAAGTTGGCCTGTAACCAGTGCTGTCTGTATGCAGTATCGATGGTTGCAAAATTGCACTTTTTAATTCCGGGTATTGCGCCTTCAGCTCAGTATATACCTGGTTGTTTAAATTTTGCCCGTTGCTGATACTGTCCAATTTTTCCTGAAGTATTTTTATTTCATGCTCTTTTGATTGCAATGCCAATGTTAACTGGTCGGGCTGTGTATCTTCCAGTCTGTTATGCTTCTCCGCCAGGTAGGCAAAGCCCTGTTTAACATCCAGCGAAGCGCTTTCAATTTCATATTTTTTTAATTGACTTTTCAATGTTTCGATGTCTGCTGTTGTTATTTCTTGTCCGCCAAAAACCAGGGTTATTTTTCTATCC
>JACMPR010000038.1 GCA_014377385.1 Ferruginibacter sp.
CTGTTATAACAAAACCGGTGAAAGACTATGCGCTTGTGGTCGGCAACCCGGCAAGGCAAATAGGATGGGTAAGTGAACAGGGGCGTCGAATAAATTTTGGAGAAAGGGGAATAGGATTTTGCCCGGAAACGGGGCAGGAATATATGTTGGAAAATGACATAGTAACAAGACAATGATAAATTTTGCATTGATAGGTGCAGCAGGGTTTATATCACTTTATAGGTAGAGCCCTACCAAGAAATGGATTTGAATTAATAGAAGCCAAAACCGCTACACAAATTGTCCACGACATCAGGACAAAAACCCCTATCGGTCTAAAGGGAGATTATCATGCCTTTGCTGCATTACCTTTAAAAAATCATCCATTTCATAATGATGCAGGCGCAAATAATTCAGCTTCCTAAAATATTTGATGAAAGGGGAAACCTTACCTTTCTGCAGCACCCTCATCAGATACCCTTTTCTATTAAAAGAATATTCTGGACATACAGTGTACCGGGTGGAGAAATTCGCGGAGGACACGCATACAAATTACAGGAAGAAATTATTATAGCGCTCAGTGGAAGCTTTGATGTAATAATAAAGAAGGCCAATGGAACGACAGAAAAATTTTCGCTTAACAGAAGTTATTATGGCTTATATCTTCCCCCACAAACATGGCGGCACACAGAAAATTTTTCTACTAATTCGTTAAGTCTGCATCTGTCAAGTACTGTATACTCCAGGGAAGATTATTTGTATGATTTTGAAACATTCATTGAACAAGCCTGTGAAAAATAGAGTTTCATTAAACGATTGCAAACTGATCTCATTACCCAAGATCGGTGACAGAAACGGGCAGATAACCTCTGTAAATAATAGCATTGAAATTCCTTTTGAAATCAAAAGAATTTTTTATTTATATGATATTCCCGCAGGGGAAGATCGGGGTGCGCATGCCCATATAGTATGCCACCAGTTTTTAGTGGCAGCGTCAGGTACTTTTGATGTAGAGGTAGATGACGGAAGCGAAAAAAAAAGATTCTCTTTAAACCAACCCGATGTTGGCTTGCATATTCCCCCTGGTTTATGGGCTGCCGAATTGAATTTTTCTTCAGGTTCTACCTGCTTGGTACTGGCTTCACATCCTTTTGACGAAACGGATTATTTAAGAGATTATGCCGGATTTATTAAACACATCAGCAATGAATAAAGACAAGAAACTAATCATTTATGGTATAGGCGAAACCGCAGAAATAATAGCCGATTACTTCATACAGGATTCCAAGTACGAAGTAGTTGCTTTTACTGCTGATGAAGAATACAAGAAAACCGATCTCCTGCTTGGCCTGCCTGTTATTCCTTTTAATGAAGCGGTACAAAAATATCCACCGGCTGAATATGAAATGTTTGCTGCTGCATCGTTTGGAAAAATTAATCGCATACGAACGCGTATGTATCAAAAGGGTAAAGCCCTGGGATACAAATTCGCAAGCTATGTTAACAGCAATGCTTTTGTGTGGCACAATGCAGTAATCGGAGAAAATACTTTTATTTTTGAGGAAAACGTTATTCAATACAAAGTAAAAATCGGTAATAATGTAATCTTGTGGAGCGGTAATCACATCGGCCATCAAACTATCATAGAGGAAAACTGCTTCATCTCCTCTCATGTTGTTATTTCAGGGTTTTGTACAATCGGTAAAAACTCCTTCTTAGGCGTAAATACTTCTTTTAATGATGGGATCAATTTTGGAAAAGACAGTATAACAGGTAACGGAACAATCGTTGTCCGTGACACAGAACCCGGTTCCATATATGTAGGAAGCCCCGCAAAAAAAATAAAATCCAGTTATGAGGCATTTGATGTAAAACCCGATCAGCAAGAATGAAATGGGAGAAACTCGGATTGATCTGGTCTCCGAAAAATGATAAATGGTGGAACGTTGCCTATGGTCAATTGCCCGTTCCGCTTTTTATTGAAGCGGAAAATATTGTTCGGGTTTTTTTTGGCTCTGCGGGAAAAGAGATATTTTGCAGAATCTGTTATGTGGATTTGAATGCAGACAATTTATCAGAAATTGTAAATGAAAGCAAAGAACCCGTTTTAGATGTCGGTGCTTTAGGAACTTTTGATGACAGCGGTATCGTCCCGAGCTCTTTAATAAGAAAAGACAACAAACTCTATGTATATACTGTAGGATACCAGCGTTGTGAAAGGGTGCCTTACATGTTGTTTGCCGGGTTGATAGAATCTGATGATAACGGGCTCAGTTTTACAAGAACAAGTGTTGCTCCCATTTTGCCGCGTAATAATTTTCGCCCCACATCACAGGGTGCCCCTTCCGTTTTATTTCATAACGGTGTATATAAAATGTGGCATTGGTTTTCTACCAAATGGATTACAGTTGAAAATAAACCTTTCTTGGATTATAAGATCGGTTATGCAGAAAGTAAAGATGCAATCAAATGGCACATGCACAATATTACCTGCCTTGAACCTGATGTACTAAAAGGGGAATTTGCAGTTGCAAGGCCCTGGGTAATTTTTGAAGGTAGTATATTTAAAATGTGGTATTCCATACGATCAGTAGGAAAAATGTATCGGATAGGGTATGCGGAAAGTGAAGATGGTTTGATATGGAAAAGAAAAGATGAAGAAGCAGGAATAGATGTATCTGCTGAAGGGTGGGACAGTGAAATGATTTGTTACCCGGCGGTAATTGATGTAAAAGGAGAGCGGTATATGTTTTACAACGGCAATAGCAATGGAGCCACAGGTTTTGGCGTTGCAAGGCTTATAAAATAAATGATTACAGTAAGAAGATACAGGAAAACTGATGCGGAACTGTGGAATGATTTTTTAGAGACAAGCAGAACAAATTCTTTTTTGTTTTCCCGATCATTTATGGAATACCACGGGGACAGATTCGAGGATCATTCTCTGATGGTATTTGATGACGGGCATTTGGTTGGCCTTTTTCCGGCTAACATTAATGATAAAAAACTTGTTTCTCACGGCGGTTTAACTTATGGCGGGTTTGTTACAGCAAAAGATGTGGCTGTAAAAAAATCCCTCCGGTATCTCGTTGAACTTGTAAGTTTTTCAAATAAGGCAGGAATTGAAAAAATTCTTTTTAAACAAAGCCCCTCTTTTTACAGCTCGGTAAGTCAGGATGAAATTGATTATGCTATGTTTTTAGCTGAGGCTAAAATGTACCGGGTTGATATTTCCTTTGCTGTGAATCAGCAGATGAATCCCCGAATTAAATACCAGGAACGCAGGAGCAGGGCAATAAAAAAAGCTAAAAAAAACGGCGTGGTCATACTGGAAGTTCAGGATTTTTCTCCTTTCTGGAATGAAATATTAATACCGAATTTGCAAAGACGTTTCGGCGTGGACCCTGTTCATTCATTAACTGAAATAACTTATTTAGCTGCGAATAATTCGGGTAAGATCAGGCAGTTTGAAGCAAGGCAGAATAACGTATTGCTTGCAGGAACAACAATATTTGAAACGCCCGA
>JACMPR010000039.1 GCA_014377385.1 Ferruginibacter sp.
AACCATTGTTCCAGTTACCGACGTACTCAATGATGGCGCAGCAGACGAAATCGTTAGTACACCAGCCAATGCCAATGCCTGTATAGCAAGTGCATTAGGACAAAGGACAGTGCGAACAGGTATTTTTGCACGTATCACAGGGTCTGACAGAACAATTAGTGGCGCTAGCTATTATGGTGTAATGAATATGAGCGACAATCTCAGTGAAATTTGTATTTCGATGGTGAATGCGACAGGAAAAGCAATTGACGCCGCTATCCATGGAGATGGCAACCTGGCTGCAGACGGCAGAACTGATATCACTGCATGGCAGTCATTCCAGGCTTTCGGTTACAGGGGATCATCTTACAATGGTTCGTTGGCAGCCGGCCGTATATCAGACAGGACGAACGCAAATATTTTTACAATCTCTTTTGGAGGCGATTCTAACCAGCCATATTTCGGTATCCGTTTAGCACGCACCGCACCTTAATCATTTAAACATAGCACATGCAAAAATTATGGATCATCGTGCTGGTTGTTATAAATGGTTTCATAACATCAGCACAAAATAACCCGATATTCAAGGGGGGCGCCGGTGATGGCATCAATAAAATATCATTCGCACAGGCTGGCAATAATATTTTTTCGGGCGGAAATGGGGATGGCTGGAATGCAACTTCCTTTACCCAAACCACAGTTAATATTTTTTCCGGTGGAATTGGTGACGGCTGGAACCAGACCTCTTTCATCCAGGCAGGAAATGCTATTTTTAAAGGTGGTGATGGTGATGGATGGAATAAAACATCGTTTTTGCAACCCGGTAATGTCATTTTCAATGGCGGCGCTGGCGATGGCTGGAATTCTACCACATTCTTACAGCCAGGCAACGCCATTTTTAATGGCGGGATTGGTGATGGCTGGAGCAGCACTTACCGACCGATGGGCCCTCTACCGGTAACATTTATGTATTTCACTGCAGGCAAAAAAGATGAAACCGCTGCCTTGCTGAACTGGAAAACATCACAGGAGATTAACTCGGCTTACTTCGACGTGGAAAGAAGTACAGATGCATTGATCTATTCCAAAATAGGAACCGTGAACGCAGCAGGTACCTCTACAGTGCCTGTTAACTATTATTTTACAGATTACAAACCTGAAAGTGGACTGAATTATTACAGGCTGAAGCAGGTGGATACAGACGGGCGCTTTATTTATACCGTTTCCCGCGTGGTAAAGTTTAACAACCTTGATGCAGGTAATGTAAAGTTTTATCCAAATCCCACTAAAGGGATATTGAACATAGAACTTACGGAGGAAATGACAAAACAAGTAAAACTCGTCAATATTTCCAACGCAGCAGGTATTGTAATTAATCAACTTAGACTGGGTAATGTGAGTAACCGCGTCATTCAGGTGGACCTTAGCCATTATTCAAAAGGCACTTATTTCATACAACTTGCAACCAGCACTGCAAACAGCACTTACCGTGTAATTGTGCAATAATTCTTTTTGAGTGGTTTTAATCAGGGGCAGCTTTAGAGCTGCCCTTTTTCATTGCTGCAGTCCATATTAAAAAAGAGTTCAATATACCTTATAAACTGTTAATCATTTGGCAGGCTTTACTGGTAGCAGCTCTTTCTGTCAAATTTGAAAACTTTTAGAGTTCCGGGCGCCACAAATTGCCTTGACTATTGCCAATCTTCGCCTAAATTTGCATAATGAATAAACTGATGTTGCTGGTGTTTGTGTGCTTCCTTTTTTCCTGCGAAAAAAACATTGATTTTAACCTTAAGGAGACCGCCAATGTACTTGTGGTAGATGCTGAAATTGAGAATGGAAAGGCGCCTACTGTTGTGCTCACCAAAAGCCTGTCTTTTTTTAGCGAAATAGGTCCTTCTATATTTGATTCTTTATTCGTGCACAATGCGCAAGTATTCATTTCAAACGGCGTTTTAACCCACCGTCTCAAGGAGTACTCCTACAGCCTTATACCTGGCTACGCAGCTTTTGTGTATAGCATAGATTCCGCGTCATTGGCAACTGCCTTCACCGGGGAATTCAATACCAGTTACAATTTGAAAATCATTTCGGAAGGGCAGGAGTACAATTCATCGGTTAGCATACCAGGACTGAATACGGTGCCCGATTCATTTTATTTTAAGGTAGCCCCCCAGAATCCTGATACCAACAAAAGGATATTAATTTTGAAGGCAACTGATCCGCCGGGATTGGGAAATTGTGTAAGATATTTTACGAAAACCAACCGTGCATCATTTTTACCCGGGGCGAATTCAGTCTTCGATGACCAGGTTATTGACGGCACCACTTACGAAGTACAATTGCCGGGTGGAATCGACAGGAATGATCCACCGAAGGCTGACAGTAATTTCTTTCAAAAAGGAGATACGGTAACTTTGAAATTTTGTAACATAGATCGCTCCTCATTCAGTTTTTGGAGTACCTGGGAATTTGCCTATCAAAGTATTGGGAATCCCTTTTCACAGCCGAACAAAGTGATTGGAAATATTTCAAATGGAGCACTGGGAGCTTTCTGCGGCTATGCGTCATGGTATGGAACAAAAGTAGCACAGTAAAACCCGCATTCTAAGTTTTTTAATACTGGGTTTACCAGCAGAAGTTTTGAACCAGGAACATCCATAAATTCTTAAAAAAATAATCAACAACATAAAACGGAAAGATCGGGTATTGTTTAAAATCATTGCCTGGTATCGGATCCCTGATAAAATTATGAACAATAGTATCAACGAAAAAGTAAGTTGCCTGATAATAGGATCGGGTCCGGCAGGGTATACAGCAGCAATATATGCAGCAAGGGCAAATCTTAAACCTGTGCTGTACCAGGGAATACAACCGGGTGGTCAGTTAACGATTACAACAGAAGTAGAGAATTACCCCGGCTATGCCGATGGTATCCAGGGGCCGGAAATGATGGTACATTTTGAAAAACAAGCCGCACGAATGGGTACTGATATCCGTTATGGCCTTGCGACAAACGTTGATTTTAGTTCACGCCCGCTGAAAGTACAGATCGATGAAGAGAAATGGATCGAAGCAGACGCGGTGATCATCAGTACAGGAGCTTCTGCTAAATGGCTCGGTCTGGAGAGTGAACAAAGGCTTAATGGTTATGGTGTGAGCGCTTGTGCAGTTTGCGATGGTTTCTTTTTTAAAGAAAAAGAGGTAGCCATCATTGGTGCGGGTGACACTGCCGCAGAAGAAGCATTGTATCTTTCCAAGATTTGCAGTACTGTACACATGGTTGTTAGAAAAGAACAGATGCGGGCCAGTAAAATAATGCAGGATCGCGTAATTGCCACACCTAATATAAAAATTTACTGGAACTCGGAAGCAGATGAAGTTCTGGGAGATAAAAAAGTAGAAGGTTTAAGGATTAAAAACAACCAAACGGGAGAAAAACAGGAAATTCCATTAAGCGCATTTTTCGTCGCGATAGGCCACGAACCTAACAGTGGTATTTTTAAAGGTTGGCTTGACATGGATGAGACAGGTTACATTAAAACCACACCCGGAACAAGCAAAACAAATATTGAAGCTGTATTTGCTTCCGGAGATGTTCAGGACAAGATTTACCGCCAGGCCGTAACTGCAGCGGGTAGTGGCTGTATGGCTGCCCTGGATGCGGAAAGGTATTTGAGTGAGAAGGGATTGCATTAATTTGAAACATGAGAAAGCCGGGGTGGCATTGCTACCAACAGCTTAGTTTGTACCATAAATAAATAGTTTCCTTGATAACCATCCATCTAAACAAACTCGCCTTCTTTGCTCATCACGGATTGCATGACGAAGAGGCCATTACCGGTACTAATTTTGAAGTCACGGTTTCAATTTCATTTGAGCCTGTTGCAAAAATCACTTCTATACAACACACCATTAATTATGTTGACGTATATAAGGTAATTGAAAAACACATGGTACATCCCGTGGCTTTGCTGGAAATGCTTGCGCAGAATATCTCTGAAGAAATTGCTTTATTGGATGATCGCATAAAAAATATTAACATCGGCATTAACAAAATTCACCCGCCTGTCAGAAATTTTATTGGGCAGGTTGGTGTAACTTTTCAAAAAGCGTTTTGACGATGAGATTGATTAAATTCCTGTGTGTATGTCATCTAGCAATATTCCCATTTACTACATTGCCTGCCCAGGACATAAACATGATATTAAAAGAAGCGGTGCGCCTCGAAGCTATTCCGAATGAGAAATCAGCTTTTTATGAATTCAAAGAAGCCCTTAAATTTCAGCCTGCAAGTTTATATGCGCTCTCAAAATGCAGCGAATTGTGTAGCCGGATCGCCGGTCGGGAATCTAATCCAAAATCCAGAGACAGTTATAACCAGGCGGCCATTATTTATGCAAAAACTG